>JBPCPD010000026.1:0-7728 GCA_050999535.1 Thermoleophilaceae bacterium | reverse complement strand
CGCCGCGCAGATCGGCGTCGCCGTGCCAGAGCAGCTCGGCGTCGGCGAAGCGCCGGCAGGCGAGCAGCGCGTCGACCTCGTCGCACGAGCCGGGGAACCTCACCACCCCGAACCTCATCTCGCTCGCTGCGAACCGGCGCAGCTCGGCGTCATCGGCCCTCGGCTTGACCCACCAAGCCTTCGGGCCTGCTTCCTTGATCTGCTTGGTTCTCGCGGCGAGATCATGGCTCGACCACTTCGTAGTCTTCGATCAGCGGGTTGGCGAGCAGCCGCTCGCACATCTCCGGTACGCGCGCGAGATCGTCGACCTCGAGCTCGATCAGGCGGCCGACGCGCACCTCGCGCACCCCCTCGAAGCCGAGCGCCGGCAGCGCGCGCTCGACGGCCTGGCCCTGGGGGTCGAGGATCCCCTCCTTGGGATGGATCAGGACGCGCGCCTTCATGGAGAGTCTGGCCGGGAGTCTGGCTCCGGTGCTCGCCCGGCCGACGCCCGGCCTGCGCTCCTCGCCCGGCTCGCCCCGCTGCGTTCCAGCCACGCCGAGAACGGCTCGCCGGTGATCCGCTCGTAGGCCTCGACGTAGCGCGCACGCGTGCCCTGCACAACATCGTCGGGGATCGCCGGCGCCGGCTCGCTGCGGTCCCAGCCCGAGTCCGACGCCCAGTCACGGACGAACTGCTTGTCGAAGCTCGGCTGGCCGTGTCCGGGCTCGTAGCCGTCGGCCGGCCAGAAGCGCGAGGAGTCGGGCGTCATCACCTCGTCGCCCAGCACGATCGTCCCGTCCGCCCGCCGGCCGAGCTCGAACTTCGTGTCGGCGAGCACGATCCCGCGCTCGCGCGCGTGGGCGGCGCCGTGGGCGTAGAGCTCGAGCGACAGGCGCCGCAGCTCCTCGAGCAGAGGGCGGTCGCCGAGGATCTCGGCCGCGCGGTCGAAGTCGACGTTCTCGTCGTGATCGCCGAGCTCGGCCTTGGTCGCCGGCGTGAAGATCGGTTCCGGCAGCCGCTCGGACTCCTGGAGGCCCGGGGGCAGCGAGATCCCGCAGACCTCTCCGGTCGCCTGGTAGTCCTTCCAGCCCGACCCGGTGATGTAGCCGCGCACGACGCACTCGACCGGGCACATCTCGAGCCGCTCGACGAGCATCGAGCGCCCGCACGCCCACTCGGGCACGTCGACGTAGGAGATCAGGTGGTTGGGGCAGATCGCCTCGGTGCGCTCGAGCCAGAACGCCGTCAGCCCGGTGAGCACCCTGCCCTTGTCGGAGACCGGGTTGGGATGGACGACGTCGTAAGTCGAGATGCGGTCCGAGACGACCATCAGCAGGCGGTCCTCGCCGACGCCGTAGATGTCACGGACCTTGCCCTGGGAGAGCAGCTCGAGATCCTCGCTGGCCGCCGGCTCGCTCACTGCCGCGAGGCTACCAACGGGCCGGGTCGCTCAGGCGGGCGCGGATCGCGGCGCTCAGTGCCGCCGCCGCGACCGCCCGCCCGACCACCGGATCGAGCTGCTCGACAGCCCAAGGCTCGCGATCACAACTTGGCCCGCAGGGCGCCCAGCACCTCGCCTGCGCGCTGGTCACCTGCAGCCAGGTGAAGCGCAGAGGGAAGTAGCCGGCGGCAGCGAGCCAGGCGTCGCGCTGACCGTCGCGCTCACGGGCCGACGCGCGGTTGTGCGAGGCGCCCCCGTCGGTCTCCACCACGAGGCGCTGCTCGCGCCACAGGAAGTCGACCTCGTACGAACCGAGCCTGGCGTTCACCTCGGGCTGAGGCAGGCCGGCCTCGCGTACGAGCAGCAGGAAGGCCTCCTCGAGTGGGCTCCTCGTGCGGGTGGTGCCGGGCTCGTGGCGGCGCAGGCAGGCCGTGAGGCGGGCGGCGCCGTACGGCCTCGAGCGCGCTCCAGCGCCGCTTCGAGGTCGGGCTGGTGAACGAGGTTGAGATACTCGGCCTCGTCGAGGGCCCGCTCGAGCGAGTGGCGGGCGATCGTCTCGGCGAGGTCGATGAGGGTGCGCGGGACGGTCGTAACGGGGATGGCGCGAAGGTGGGTCGTGTCCCGCGCGTCCATGCGCCGGGGGCGGTGGATGCGCAGGCCGTCCCGCGAGCGCCGTCCGCCGCGCTGAACCGAGACGTCGATCACCGAGGGGTCCACCGGCCGCAGCTGCCAGAGCGCGGCGGCCGAGAGGTGACTCAGCACCGCCCCCTCCCCGCAGGCCAGGACCGCCGCAACCCACCGTCGTTCCCTCGTCCCGGGCGCAGATCCGACCGCGTACACACCGCGATGGAGCAGTGAGAAACGGCCGGTCCGCACGCGGTGCTTGATCGCCTCGGCGCCGAGGCCCAAGCGCAGAAGCTGCGAGCGGCTCACTGCCCCGTGCTGGCGATGCGCGAGACGATTGACATGGCGGTCCACGTCCGCTGGGCCGCGTTTGGGTTCCATATGGACCCAAAGGCGGCCCGACGCCTGGGTTCGCCCCGCTGTTGGCGCGTTCGCCGCCTCAGTCCAAGGCGTCCAGGCGCGCGACGATCTCGACCGCGTGGCGGGTATACGCGCCGGGCTCGAAGACCGCGTCGAGGTCCAGCTCAGGCGCCGCGGCGGCGAGCAGCTCGCGGAAGGCGATGCCCTGGTCCCACGCGCGCCGGGCGTTGTCCTGGACGATCCGGTAGGCCTCGTCTCGCGAGCGCCCCGCCTCGACCAGCGCCAGCAGTGCCCGCTGGGAGTAGAGCGCGCCGTAGGTGGCCTGCAGGTTGGCGAGCATCCGGTCCGCGTGCACGGTCATCCCCTCGACGACGCGCACGGCGAGGTGCTGGGCGTAGTCGAGCAGGATCGTGGCGTCGGGCAGCGCGACGCGCTCGACCGAGGAGTGCGAGATGTCGCGCTCATGCCACAGCGCGACGTTCTCGATCCCCGCCTGCGCATAGCCGCGCAGCAGGCGCGCGATCCCGGTGACCCGCTCGCTGACGATCGGGTTGCGCTTGTGGGGCATCGCCGAGGAGCCCTTCTGGCCGGCGCGAAACGGCTCCTCGACCTCGCGCACCTCGGTCCGCTGCAGGTGGCGGACCTCGGTGGCGAAGCGCTCCAGACCCGCGCCGGCGATCGCGATCGCACCCAGCAGGTCCGCGTGGCGGTCGCGGGCGACCACCTGCGTCGAGACGTCCTCGCGCGCCAGTCCAAGCTGACCCAGCACCTCGTCCTCGAAGCGCGGGCCGTTGGCGGCGTAGGTGCCGACCGCGCCCGAGAGCGCACCGGTGGCGGCCGCGTCGAGCGCGCGCTGGAGGCGGCGCAGGTTGCGATCCGCCTCGAAGGCGAAGCCGGCGAGCTTGACGCCGAACGTCGTCGGCTCGGCGTGCACTCCATGGGTGCGCCCGGCGCACAGCGTCGCGGCGTGCTCGCGGGCGCGCAGCACGAGCGCGTCGCGGTAGGCTCGCGCCCCGTCGAGCAGGATCGCCCCCGCGTCGCGGAGCTGCAGCGCGAGCGCCGTGTCGAGCACGTCCGAGGAGGTCAGCCCGTGGTGCACCCAGCGGCCGGGCTCGCCGACCGAGGCCGCCACGACGTCCACGAACGCAGCCACGTCGTGGTCGGTCACCCGCTCGCGCTCCTGGACCGCCGCAACGGTGAACGCCGCCCGCTCGCGGATCTGCTCGGCGTCGGCCCGCGGCACGACGCCCGCACCGGCGAGCGCCGCCGTCGCCGCGAGCTCGACCTCCAGCCAGGCGGCGAGCCTGCGCTCGTCGGCCCAGACGGCGCCGATCGCGGGGCGGGTGTAGCGCTCGATCACGAGTCGATGATGCGCGCGGCCAGCACGGCGGCGTTGCGCGCCCCGTCGACGCCGACGCACGCGACCGGCACCCCGGGCGGCATCTGCGCGATCGCGAGCAGCGCGTCGAGCCCGCCGGCGACCGAGGTCTTCGACAGCAACGGCACGCCGATCACCGGCAGCTCGGTGTGGGCGGCGACGACGCCCGGCAGCGCGGCAGCGAGGCCGGCGCCGGCGATGATCACCCGCAGCCCGCGCAACTTCGCGTTGCGGGCGTAGTCGGCGACTGCGTCGGGGTCCCGATGGGCGCTCATCACGCGCAGCTCGTGAGCGATGCCGCGCACCGATAGCTCGGCGGCGGCCTTCTCCATCACGGGCATGTCCGTCTCCGAGCCCATCAGGATGCCGACCCGCGGCGCGTCGACCTCGAGCTCGGAGCGATCCTGCTCGACGTCGGCCTCGGCCGCCGGTGCGCGCGCGCCCCCCGTCACGCCCCCACCTCTGCCGCGGCGCGCTGGGCGATGTCGCCGCGCAGCTGCCTGCCGTCGAAGTGGATCCGCTCGGCGGCGCCGTAGGCGCGCTCGCGCGCCTCGGCGGGACCCGGGCCGATGCCGGTCACGCTCAGCACCCGCCCCCCGGCGGTCACCAGCTGCCCGTCGCGCTCGGCCGTACCGGCGTGCAGCACCTCGACCTCGAGTGCATCGATCGCGCGCAGGCCGCGGATCTCGTCACCGTGCGACGAGCTCTCGGGATAGCCCCTGGAGGCGAGCACCACGGTCACCGCCCACTCGCTTGACCACTCGATCTCCACACCGGCGAGCCCGCCCGAGCGGGTCGCGGCGTCGAGCAGGCTCAGCAGGTCGGAGCGCAACCGGGGTAGGACCGCCTGGGTCTCCGGGTCGCCGAAGCGGCAGTTGTACTCGAGCACCTTCGGCCCCTCGGTGGTCATCATCAGTCCCGCGTAGAGCACGCCGTGAAACGGCGCCCCTCGAAGTCGCATGGCATCGACGATCGGCTGGTGGACCGCGAGCGCGAGCGCCTCGGCATGCTCGGCGTCGATGCCCGGTACCGGCGAGTAGCTGCCCATCCCGCCGGTGTTGGGCCCCTCGTCGCCGTCGAAGATGCGCTTGTAGTCCTGCGCGGGCGCCATCGGCAGCGCCCGCTCGCCGTCGCACAGCGCGAGCAGCGACAGCTCCTCGCCGACCAGCAGCTCCTCGAGCACGACCTCCGTCGAGCCGAAGCGCCGCTCGCCGAAGAAGACCTCGACGGCCGCGCGCGCCGCCTGCTCGTCGGGGCAGATGATCACCCCTTTGCCGGCGGCCAGCGAGTCCGCCTTGAGCACGGCCGGGAAGGCCGCCTCGCGGAGCGCCTCCAGCGCCTCGTCGCGCGAGCCGAGCACGCGGTAGGCCGCCGTGGGCACGCCGACCTCCTGCATCAACTCCTTGGCGTAGCGTTTCGAGCCCTCCAGCCGCGCGGCCTCGCGCGTCGGGCCGAAGGCCCGCACTCCGGCCTCGGTGAGCGCATCGACCAGCCCGTCTACGAGCGGGGCCTCGGGTCCGACGACGACGAGGTCGGCGGCGCGGTCGCGCGCTGCGGCCACCAGGCCGTCGATGTCGCCTGCGTCCACATCGGGGCACTCGACCCGATCGCGGGCGATACCGGCGTTGCCCGGCGCGCACAGCAGCTCGGGGTGCTGGGGGCTGCGCATCAGCGCGCGTACGAGGGCGTGCTCGCGCGCGCCCGCCCCGACCAGCATGACGCGCGTCAAGGGGCCCCTGCCCCGGGTCCGCTCACCCCTCACCCGCGCCACCGGTCGCCCCTCCCGCACAAGCGCGCCGGTGGATGCGGTCGAAAAGCCACTAGAGCGAGGCGATGAAGTCATCCACCGGAATCGCCGCGAGCGACTCGTAGCGGCTGGTCCCGCGCGAGCCCAGCTCAAGTGACACGCGGGCCATCGTCGCCTCGTCCGGAGCCTTGACGATGTTGACGAAGTCGTACCGCTCAAGCACCGCCCACTGAGCAGTGACGCTCGCGCCGAGCTGCTCGATCTCCTTGTTGACCTCGCGGATGCGCTTGGGGTTGTTCTTGATCGTCTGGATGCCCTCGGGACTGAGGGTGGCCAGCATGACGAAGGTGGGCATGGCGCTCCTTTTCGATCGAGCTCGTCTCACGGTGCGGCGAGCCCAGGTTCTCTCAGGTTTGCCTCCGAAGCGCAAGGCAGCGCGCACCGCGTACGCTGGCGTCCATGCTCGCCCGCCTCTACCACGCGACGTGGGGCCGGGCCTTCGCGTGGGGCTTCGACCGCTTCCAGGCGGCCTCAGAGGATGCCGGCATGCGCGAGCACCGGCGCCGGCTGGTCGCTGCGGCGAGCGGGCGGACGCTCGAGCTCGGCGCGGGGACCGGCGCAAACGTCGAGCTCTACCCGGAGGCGGTCACCGAGCTCGTCCTGACCGAGCCCTTCGGCCCGATGGCCGCACGCCTGCGCGAGCGCGTCCTGCGCGCGGGACGCGACGATGCGGTCGTCGAGGTCGGCGCGGAGCAGCTGCCCTTCGCCGCCGACAGCTTCGACACGGTCGTGGTGACGCTGGTGCTCTGCACCGTCGAGGACCCCGCCGCGGCGCTGGACGAGATCGCGCGGGTGCTCCGTCCCGGGGGCAGCTTCCTGTTCCTCGAGCACGTCCGCTCCTCGGACCCGAAGCTCGCGCGCCGGCAGGACCGTCTGCACCGTCCTTGGCACCTGTTCGCGCACGGCTGCAACTGCAACAGGGACACGCTCGCCGCGATCGAGTCAAGCCCGCTCCTCGGAGCGGTCACGAGCCGGAGCGCCGTCCCGAAGGCCCCCGCACTCGTCAGACCGCTGCTGGAGGGTGTCGCGCACGCGCCCCGGTAGCGCTACCCTGCTGCGACCCGACCAAGGAGCAGCATGCGCACCCGCCTTCTCTTCACCGCCGCCGTCATGGCTGGCGCCCTCGCCGCGCCCGCGAGCGCGAACGCCGCCGTGGTCGGCATCGCCAACCCCAAGCCCTGCTTCGGCGCGAACGACGTCGTCGGCCTCGGCGGCGTCGGGTTCATCCCCGGAGCGCCCCTCTCCCTGGCCCGCGACGGCGCCCCGATCACCGGCACCGTCGCCGCCGACGCCGCGGGCAACTTCCTCGTCGGCGCGTCCGTCCCCCAGATCCCGACCAAGGTCGCGACCTCGACCTATACCGCCTCCGACGGGACCAACGCCGCCGCGGCGCCGCCGGTCAAGCTCAGCCGCCTCGGGGTCACGATGCGCCCTGCGGAGGGCAACCCCAACCGCCCGCGCCGCATCAGCGCCCGCGGCTTCACCTTCAAGGGCAAGACGCTGTTCGCCCACCGCGTTCGCAACCGCAAGAGCAAGAACATCAAGATCGGCGGGCTGAAGGGCGACTGCAAGACCGCGAGCGCCAGCAAGCGGTTGTTCGCCGGCGCGCCCCTGGGCACCTACCGGCTCCAGTTCGACACCTTCCGCCGCTACCGCTCCAGCCGCCGCCAGCGCTTCGTCTTCAAGGTCCGGGTCTTTCGCACAGTGCGCCGATCCTCCGCGGCCGCGGCTGCGGCCGGCGCGTTTGGGCTCGGCACGTCGGGTCTCGGCACGTCGGGCCTGGAGTCCGGCTCGGTCGGGCAGAGCTGGGAGCGGATCCGCTAGTCCGCCGGATCCATTTCTCGCTGCGGTGCTCTTCCGATCAACGATCGGAGGACTGCGCTCCGCGCGCTAGACGTCGACCTTGGGAGCGCGCGTGCGCAGGTGCTTGTGCAGCGCCTCGCGCACGCGCCTGCGCTCCTCGGCCGAGGCCATGCGGTAGCGGCCGAGCAGCTCGCGCTGGCCCTCGAGGGGCAGGCCGGCGAGCTCCCAGCGCACCGTCAGCCGCTCGAACAGGTACTCCAGCCGCCGCTGCCAGCGATCGTCGGTCGAGGCGGCGGGCTTGGCGTCGAGCGTGGCGAGGCCGCGCACGGTGCC
>JBPCPD010000237.1:0-5189 GCA_050999535.1 Thermoleophilaceae bacterium | reverse complement strand
CCCGGGGCCTCGCCGCGCGCCCGCGCGCAGCGGCGCGGCGGTCGTGCGCCCGCGCGGCGCAGCCGTGCTCGACGCGCTGCTGTCCGGGCGTGGCTGGATCGGGCTCGTCTTCGTGCTGCTGGCGGGGATCGTCTTCTTCAACGTCGACCTGCTCCAGATGAATCGCGAGATCGCGAGCACCGCCGAGCACGCGGGCTCGATCAAGCGCGAGAACGCGCGCCTGCGCAGCGAAGCCGCCCGGCTGGGCTCGACCGAGCGCATCCAGGCCGTCGCGGCCGAGGCCGGCCTGGTCATGCCCGCCCCCGGCGACGTGCGCTACCTGCGCTCACACGGCCCCGACGGGGGCCACGCGGCCCGCGCGCTGGCCGCCGCCGAGAGCTCGGCTCCGACGCCCGCCGCAGCGGAGGTCCCGGCGACGACCACCGATCCGGCCGCCGTCGTGCCGGTCGACCCGGCGTCCGCAGCTGCCGATCCGGCGGCGGTCCCCGTCGACCCAGCCGCGGTCGAGCCGGCGCCGGTCGCGGTCGAACCGGCGACCGATCCCGCGCTCCCGGTAGCGGAGCCATAGGAGGTGCCCAAGCGGCTGCTCGACCGCCGGATCGGGCTGATCTTCCTGCTGTTCCTGGCGCTGCTCGGGGCCGCGGCGGGCCGGGCGGCCTGGATCGGCACCGTCCAGGCTGGGTCGCTGAGCGACCGGGCGGCGACACAGCAGGTCGAGGACATCGACGTGTCGGCCCGGCGGGGCACGATCACTGACCGTCACGGGACCGAGCTCGCGGTCTCCGAGGACGCCGTCACGGTCTTCGCCAACCCCCACCTGATCGAGGACCCAGTGCGGGTCGCCGCCCGTGTCGCGCCGCTGCTCGGTGACTCGGAGGAGGAGCTCGCGAAGACGCTCTCCGAGCGCGAGAGCGGCTTCATCTATCTGCGCCGCAAGCTCGATCCCGACCGCGGAGCGAAGATCGCGGCGCTCGGGATCGAGGGCATCGACACGGTCGTCGAGCCCAAGCGAACCTACCCGCAGAGCTCGCTCGCCGGTCAGCTGATCGGCACCGTGGGCACCGACAACTACGGCCTCTCGGGCCTCGAGCAGCAGTTCGAGGACGACCTGCACGGCTCCGACGGCAGGCGGCGACTGGTCAAGGACGCCAAGGGCGAGACGATCAGCATCGTCGAGACCGACCGCGCCGAGCCCGGCGAGGACCTCGAGCTGACCATCGACGCCGCGCTGCAGGAGCGCGTGGAGGCCGTGATCGACGGGGTGGGCACGAGCTTCTCGCCGCAGGGAGCGACGGCGGTCGTGATGGATCCGCGCAACGGCGAGCTGCTGGCGCTGGCCAACTGGCCGCCCGCGGACCCCAACGACTTCGGCTCGGCGAGCGAGGCCGCGCTGATGAACCGCGCGGTCGCCGGAAGCTTCGAGCCGGGCTCCACCTTCAAGGCCTTCACGGTCGCGGGAGCGCTCGAGGAGAAGCTGCTGACCCCCGACACCGTCTTCGACCTCCCGCCCCAGATCCAGGTGGCCGATCGCACGATCGGCGAGTCGCACGAGCGCGGCCCGGTCTCGTTGAGCACCGCCGACATCCTCGCCCAGTCCTCGAACGTCGGCTCTGTGACGATCGGGCTCGACCTCGGCCCCAAGCGCTTCGACAGCTGGGTGCGCCGCTTCGGGTTCGGCGAGCCGACCGGCGTCGGCCTGCCGGGCGAGGCCGGCGGGATCGTGCCGCGCCCCGAGGACTACTCGGGATCCTCGCTCGGCAACCTCCCGATCGGTCAGGGCCTGGCCGTCACCCCGCTGCAGATGGTCGCGGGCTACTCGGCGCTCGCCAACAACGGAGTTCTGCACCCCCCGCACGTCATCGCCGGCGAGGGCGACGATGCGCGGCGCGTCCTCTCCGCCAGGACGGCGAACGAGGTCGCGCGCATGCTCGAGGGCGTGCTCGCCGCCGGCGGCACCGCGCCGGAGGCCTCTGTGCCCGGCTACGTGCTGGCGGGCAAGACCGGCACCGCCGAGAAGCCCGATCCCGAGACGGGCGGGTACTCCCAGACAAAGTTCTTCTCCTCGTTCATCGGCTTCGCGCCGGCGAAGGACCCGCGCCTGGTCGTCGCGGTGATGGTCGCCGAGCCGCAGGGCCTCTACTACGGCGGTGAGGTGGCGGCGCCGGCATTCGAGCAGATCATGGAGTTCGCGCTGCCATACATGAAGATCGCCCCGGACTGAGGTGGCGGACGGCAAGCTCACCGGGAGCGTGATTCGCTGGCACCCCGGCGGTGGCCATCATGGTCCCGAGCCCTACTGGCGGGTGTCCAGCGCGCGCTATGGTCGGTCGAAGGAGATCCGGTGAGCTCGCACCAGGACAGCGACGCGCAGCAGGCGCTCTTGGAGCAGCTCATCATCGCTGTGAGCCGTCTGGCTCGCCGGGCTGAAGGCCAGATCGCGTATCTGAGGTCGCTCGACGCGGGATGCCTGGCCGATGAGTTGGCCCTCGAGTTCGACGACGTTCGCGGCGCGGTGCTGCCACAGCTGTCGGCTGAGCAGCGGCGGGCCGTTGCGGCGCTCGAGGAGCAGCTGTCGACGATGAGCGCCGCCGACGATCCTGGGCTGTGGACTCACGATGCGCTCGCGGTCTCGAACGCTTGGACGCGCGTGCGAGCGCTCGCGCGAGACGCTCTGGCCAGCCTCCACGCTGAGCCGGTGGTTCCGGTTTGACGTCTCGGGCCGGGTTCGCAGAATCTACTGGAGCCCCTGCGGCGTATGAGCCCGACCCGCCCTCGTCGGAGGTTTCGCGAAACTCTCGCCGCCGGAGCGCCGGTGAGCTCGCCATCCGCGCCAGGGGATGCTCAGCGCCTGCGCACTGCCCAGGACGAGGCGGCGCGTGCAGGAAGCAGTGCGCCCACGAAAGCCGGAGCCCAGAGCAGCAGCCCGAGGACAAACCAGACCCATCGGCCTTTCATCCCGCTGACGACGAGCGCAGGGATCCATGCCACAAGGGAGAGCAGAATCAGGAGCTCCAGCGGGCCGATGTTCATCGCGCAGGGTCGGTTCCCCTATCAGGGTCTGCGCCCGTGAGATGGCGCCGCCGGGCGGCACGGCTACGGCGGCCGAAGCTGCGACCACTGTGGCTGCCAGAGCGGCTCGGGCTCTGCGCGAAGGAGATGGCAGCGGTCACTGCGTCTTCCGGTCGCGGCTCTCCACACGGCAGATGGATCGCTTGATCGCCTCTGACACGTCACCGGGCGCGCGACAGGTGGCCAGCCGCAGCGCGTCCTTCGTCCGTGCATCGACGATCCGCCGCTTGCCGATGTCCCGCTCCAGCGGGAGCGAGAACAATTGGGCAGCGCGCAGCCCCGAGCAGCGGGCCTCGCGGGGCGCAGCCAGGATGATCACGACCTCGTCCGGATCCCCGTCTTCCAGATCGGCCTCGATCCCGGAGCAGCCACGCCCGAGCCAATGCAGGGTCACGATTGAGGGCCCCGGGCCGGCTTGAACGGCCTGCAGGGCGAGCGGGCGGCTTCCCTCCTCAAATGGCGATGGCTCACCCTCCCCTCCGCCACACGCGCCGAGTCCGAGGGCCAGCACGATCACCGCCGCGATCGCGGTGGCGCGCAGCGGACTCACGTCAGCGCTCCCACGGCGCCGGCCAACCCGAGCGCCGCGGCTGCGACTGGGACTGAGGATGCCCAAGACGCCGGTTGGGTCCGCCCCCGCGGACTGGAAGTGATGGCGAAGAACAAGGGTGGAAGGGATCGGCGAAGCCGCCGACTCGCGAAATCAGAGGGGTCAGCGCAAGCGCTTCGAGCGGCACCGACACTATCGCCCTCGAAGCGATCGAGGTGAGCTCAGCGCGTCTGCGGGAGCGCGAGCTTCTGACCCGGAAGGATCAGGTCCGGGGAGCCGGTGCGGATCACGTCCTCGTTGAGGCTCCACAGAGCCTCGACCAAGCGCGCGATCTCGGCCGGCGAGGCCTCGCTGCCGAGCCGCTGGCGCGCGATGCTCCAAAGCGCCCACCCGGTCCGGTGAGATGCCGCGAGGGAGCATGTCGAGTCCATCCAGCTTCACCTGACCCTGGAGCGCTCTCGGCGTGTAGCCCGCCTCGACCCCGGCCGCCAGGCTCGATACGACCGCCGCCGCCGCCACGCTGCCGGCGACCGCGGCCGTGATCGCCGCTCGCGTTCGACTGTCTCCGGCGGGTAGAGCTGCGCCGTGCGGGCGACGACGTCGATCACCGTCGCTCCCATGTCGACCTCGGCGAGCGCCTCCACGCGTGCCGCGCGCAGCCCGACGCCGTCGAGCTCTCGCGGCAGCGACACGTTCTCGGCCGCCGTCAGCGCCGGGACGAGGTTCAGCTCCTGGAACACGTATCCGACCGAGCGCGAGCCCCCCGCGGCGGAGCCCGCCCAGCTTCACGCCCTCGACCACTACGCCGCCGCCGGTCGGTGAGTCAAGGCCGCCGGCGAGGTTGAGCAGCGTCGACTTGCCGAGCCGCTGGGGCCCATCACCGCCACGAGCTCCCCGGCGGCGACCGAGACGCTGACCCCGCGCAGGGCGTGGACCGCCGTCGGGCCCTCGCCGTGTACGCGGCTGACCGCGCACAGCTCGAGCAGCGCCGCCTGTGTCTCGTCCGCGCTCATCGGCCCCGCCTGCCCGCGAGCGCGCGATCCGGGCCCTCGGCCTGCCGCTTGCCCGCTCGCCCGAGCGCCGTGCCGGCGGCTTCCGTGGCGCCGCGCTCGAGCCGCGCCTCGCAGTGGTCGAGCCAGCGGACCTCCGCCTCGGCCTGGAAGATCAGCGAGTCGAGGACCAGCTGCCAGGCGAGGTCCGTCTCGACGACGTCGACCTTCAGGCGCGTGTAGTCGCGCAGCGTGCGCATCGTGTGCGTGCGCTGGCGCTGGATCAGCGCACGAACGTCGACACCGGGCGATCCGACCGCCAGGGCGAGCTTGATCGCCAGCTCGTCGCGGGGCCGCCCCTCGGGGTTGACCGGGCGCTCGAACCACTCGCGCAGCTCGGCCGACCCCGCGTCGGTGCAGCGGTAGAAGACGTGCTTGTCCGCCTGCTCGCCGGCCGGCTCGACCAGGCCGTCGCGCTCGAGCCTCGAGAGCGTCGTGTCGACCTGCCCCACGTTGCGCGGCCCGGTCCCGCCGGTGCGCGACTCGAACTCGGCGCGCAGCTGGTAGCCGTACATCGGGCC
>JBPCPD010000228.1:0-3569 GCA_050999535.1 Thermoleophilaceae bacterium | reverse complement strand
CACGCGCGACCAGGCCTCGATCGCGTAACGGCCGAGCAGGCCCGCGTGGTAGGAGGTGCCGCAGGCGACGATCACGATGCGCCGCAGCTCGCGCAGCTCGTCATTCGAGACGCCGATGTCGCCCAGCTCGACGGTGCCGTGGGCGAGGCGGTCGGCCACCGTCTCGGCCACGGCGTCGGGCTGCTCGTGGATCTCCTTGAGCATGAAGGTCTCGTAGCCGGCCTTCTCGGCGGTCTCCTGGTCCCAATCGACGTCCTCGACCCCGCGCTCGATCGAGGCGCCCTCGGCGTCTAGGAAGCGGGTGCCGCCGGGCGTGACGACCACGATCTCGCCGTTCTCGACCAGCTGCATGCGCCGCGTGTCGACGAGGAAGGCGGGAATCGCCGAGGCGATGAAGTTCTCGCCCTCGCCCACGCCGACCACCAGCGGGCACTCGTTGCGCGCGCCCACCAGCACGTCGGGCTCGTGGGCGTGAACAACGACGAAGGCGTAGTGCCCGCGCAGCCGCGCGTAGGCGCCGCGCACCGCCTCGATGAGGTCGCCGTCGTAGAGGTCGGCGATCAGGTGAGCGATGACCTCGGTGTCGGTGTCCGAGGTGAAGCGCGCCCCATTGGCGGCCAGCTCGGCCTTGAGGTCGGTCCAGTTCTCGATGATCCCGTTCATCACGACGTGCACGCGGCCCTCGTCGTCGACGTGGGGGTGGCAGTTGGCCTCGGTCACCCGGCCGTGCGTGGCCCAGCGCGTGTGTCCGATCCCGGCCACGGCCTGCGCTGCTCCCGCGGGCCCGCCGCCGTCGACGGCCCCGCACAGCGCCGAGAGGTTGCCCACGGAGCGCACGGAGTCGAACCCGCCCTCGTGGACGAGCGAGATGCCGGCCGAGTCATAGCCGCGGTACTCGAGCTTCTCGAGCCCGGCGAGCAGGATCTCGCGGCAGGGGCGCGTGCCCGTATATCCGACGATGCCGCACATACGAAGTCAATGAGCGTACTCGGCGTGGTTTCAGGCGCCCAGATCTCCCCGCACGACCGCGACCAGGCGCGCGGTGACCGCCTCGCACTCGGCCTCGTCGGGGGCCTCGACCATCACCCGCACCAGCGCCTCCGTGCCCGATGGGCGCACCAGCACCCGTCCGCGGCCCTCCAGCGCCCCCGCCTCGTCCGCGACCACCTCCCACACCGCGGTCGCGGAGGCAAGCGATTCGCGATCGGCGACGCGGACGTTGACCAGGCGCTGGGGCAGCTTCGCCATGCCCGCGCGCTCGACCAGCCGCCCCCCCGCCAGCGCCTCGAGCACCAGCAGCGCGGATGCGATCCCGTCCCCGGACGCAACGAAGCCGGTCTCGATGATGTGGCCCGACTGCTCGCCGCCCAGGGCCCATCCGCGACGCAGCAGCTCGGCGAGCACGTGACGGTCGCCGACGTTCGTGGTGGCGACCTCGATGCCCGCCTCGCGCATGGCGGTGTGAAAGCCGTAGTTGGTCATCACGGTCACGGCGACGCCGTCGCCCGGCAGCCTGCCCGCGGCCCGCAGGTGCAGCGCCGCCAGGGCGAGCAGTTCGTCGCCGTCGACCACGGTCGCCGTGCCGTCCATCGCCAGCACACGATCGCCGTCACCATCGAAGGCGAAGGCGAGCTCGTGGCCGCCGTCGCGCACCCGGCCGGCAAGGCCGCCGATGTGCGTCGAGCCGCAGCCGTGGTTGATGTTGCGGCCGTCGGGCGTGGTCGCGACCGCCTCCACGTCGGCCCCGAGCCGGCGAAAGATCTCGGGCGCGACGCGGTGGGTGGCCCCGTTGGCGCAATCGAGCAGCACGCGGCGTCCGCTCAGGTCGAGGTCATGGAAGCGCAGCTCGAGCTCGCGCAGGTAGTCCCCGTCGGCGCCGTGGAGCTCGCGCACGCGGCCGATCGCCCCCGGCGCGGGCGATCGGCCGCCGGTCACCAGCACCTCGATCTCGGCCTCCTGCTCGTCGGAGACCTTGGTGCCATCGGGGCCGAAGAACTTGATGCCGTTGTCCTGGAACGGATTGTGCGAGGCGGAGACGACCGCCGCCAGGTCGAAGCCGTGGCGGCGGACCAGCAGCGCGGCCCCCGGGGTCGGCAGCACGCCGCCCAGCAGGGCGTGACCGCCACCCGCGGCGATGCCGGCCGCCAGCGCCGCCTCGAGCATCTCGCCGGATTCGCGCGTGTCGCGCACGATCAGGATCTGAGGCGTCTCGATCGGGGCCGCCAGCGCCGCGGCACGGCCGAGCGCGAGCGCGAGCTCAGCGCTCAGGAAGCAGCCCGCAACCCCGCGGACGCCGTCGGTGCCAAAGAGCACGACCGGTGATCTAGCGCTTCGAGAACTGCGGGCGCTTGCGGGCCTTCTTGAGTCCTGCCTTCTTGCGCTCCTTGACCCGCGGATCGCGGGTCAAGAAGCCGCGGCGCTTGAGCTCGGAGCGCAGCGCCGGGTCGGCATCGACCAGCGCGCGCGCGACGCCGTGGCGCGGCGCGCCGGCCTGGGCCGAGACACCCCCACCGTGGATCGTCGCGACGACGTCCATCTTGTCGACGTGACCGACGGTCTCGAGCGGCCCGCGCGCGATGCGCTGGAGCGTCGGCCGGGGAAAGAACTGGTCGAGCTCGCGCCCGTTGATCATGTAGAGACCGGTCCCGGGCTTGAGCGTCACGCGGGCGACGGCGCTCTTGCGCTTGCCGGTAGCGCGGTAGCGAGCGTCGGCGGCGAGGTCGAGCACGGTCGTGATCGGCGCGCTGTCGGGAGCGTTCTCGTCGGAGTCGCCGTCGCCGTCGCTGCCGAAGGAGTCCTCGGCGGCCGCGATCTCCGCACCGGCGCGCTCGCCGACACCCTCACCTCTGGTCCCCGCCTCGTCGAGCACGAGGTCCGGCTCGAGGTGGGCTCCGGGGATAACCTCCGGCTGGTCCTGCTTGGCGGCGCCGCGCTCGCGCTTGGGACGTGCGGGGGCGGCCGGCTCGGGCTCGGCGGCGTCGCCCTCCGGGGCCGCCTCGGCTTCGGACGCGGTCTGCCCAACGGCTTCTCCGGCAGCCGGCTCCTGAGGCGGGGGCGTCTCGGCGGAAGCCGGCGTCTGCTCGGGAGCAGCCGGATCCTCGGCCTCGGGCTCCTCGGCGGCGGGCGTCCCCTCATCAGCGGGCGCCTCCTCGGGGGCGGGCGGCTGCTCGGGGGCGGGCGCCCCCTCAGCAGCGGGCGCCCCCTCATCAGCGGGCGTCTGCTCGGGAGCCGGCGTCTGCTCGTCCGGGGCCTCGCGGTCGTCTTCGATCATTTCGTGTCGATCTCCAGGGGTGCCGGCTGCTGGGCGGCGTGGGGGTGCTCGGGACCGGCATAGACCTTGAGCTTGGTCAGCTGGGTGCGCGCCAGGCGGTTACGGGGGAGCATGCCTTTGACGGCGAGGCGGATGATCTCCTCCGGCCGGCGCTCGAGCATGTCGTTGAACGTGCGCGTGCGCAGTCCGCCGGGATAGCCACTGTGGCGGTGGTAGAGCTTCTCGGCGCGCTTCTTGCCGGTCACCGAGATCTTCTCGGCGTTGATCACGATCACGAAGTCACCGACATCGCAGTGAG
>JBPCPD010000207.1:0-6096 GCA_050999535.1 Thermoleophilaceae bacterium | reverse complement strand
CGGCGCGAACCGATTGCGTCGCCGCCGAGGCGACTCGTTATCGCTCCCAGCAGCCGAGATGTCCCTACGGCGGCCGCGTCCGACGAGAGTTCGTGGCCCATGTGAGCGAGATCGGAGACGCCCGCCTGGCACGCCGGGCGGTACCCCCGAGAACGCCAGTTCCCTGGCCTATGCCGGTTCGATGCGGACCGTGACTTCCACAAAAAGGGCGGTGTGGAACCCGCCAGGCAGTCGCCGTCGGGCGCCTCGTCGCCAAGCGAGGTACCGTTTCGGCTGACGATCGAGTCGCTCAGGCGGACCCGCCGGTCGTTGCGGAACATGGCCGCCGAACCGGAAACGTAAGCGATTCGGAAGTCCCTCTCTATCGGTGAGCTGGTTTCGCGCCCCTCAGCGCTCGCCGGTCACGTCCGCGCCCCCCGCGCCGCGCACCTGCAGGATCCCGACGCGTCCGTCCTGCCCGAGCTCCACGAAGCGCTCGTCTCGCAGCGCCTGCCTGAAGACCTCGACGACGCCCTCCCACTGTGCGACGTCGTCGAAGACGACGATGGCGTTCTCGGCGAGCATGCCCTGCAGGGCGGCGAGCTCGCGCGCGAGGTGGCTGCGCTCGTGGTTGCCGTCGAGCAGCACGAGGTCGAAGCGCCGGCCGCAGAGGCGCCCGAGGCCGGCGAGGACGTGCTCGCAGGCGAGCCCCTGCAGGTGGTCGGCCTCGGTCTCGGACCCTGCCTCGCCGATCGTCTGCTCCAGGGTGTAGCCCGGAACGATCAGGTTGGTGGCGAGCAGGCCGAAGTGGTGCAGCAGCGCGAGCACGTGCGTCTGCGGGTCCTCGATTTCCCTGTGGGTCGTGTTCGGGTCGACCGAGACCACCACCGACCCCGGGTGGCGCTCGCGCACCAGCCACGAGAAGAAGCACAGCGACACGCCGACGAAGTTGCCCACGTGCAGGGCGCGCACCGGGCGCTCGCGGGGCAGGCGGTCGGCGACGAGCTGCGCGGTGTAGTCGAAGGAGGCCTCGGGCATCGAGCCCTCGCGCACGGCGTGCTCGTCGAGGCCGCGGTCGACCAGGAAGGCGATCGCCTCCTCGACGCGCGCGTGCGCGGGCGGCGCCTGCCGCACCACCTTGGCCTCGACGCCCCGGACCGCGCGTCTGCGCCGGCGGGTGAACAGCAGCCACTCGATGCCCCAGGGGGTCACGAGCCTCAGAGCCCAGCGCACCCGCTGCCGCCAGGGGCCGGTCGACAGGGCAGTTCGGACGCCGGCGTGGCTCACGCGCCCGAACGTACCTGAGGGGCTTCGAGGTCGGGGTTGTGGACCGCCGGCGCGGCCGGCCTCCGACCGAACGCGCTCGACCAGCTACCCGTGGATACCAGCCATGGGCGCCCGCGCGGCATCTAACACCGCCTCCGCGAACGACCTGTTGGAGTCCTCCCGCTTTTGGGTATGCCGACGAAGCGAGCGCTACCAGACCGTCCGCTCGCCGAGCGCCGCGCGGAGACGCTCATCGGCGGTCACGAGCGGCAGGTCGGCCGTCAATGCGGTCGCCGCGATGATGCGATCGAAGGGATCGCGAACCGCGTCCCTGGAGATGGCGGCCATGCCGTCGATCACCCTCAAGTCGAGCGGCACGATCGTGAACGCATCGCCTTCCACGATCGACCGCGCGTCGTCGAGGATCTGCGCTGGGCGCCGGCCGGAATCCACGAGGTACCGCAGGTCAAGGAACGACCCGATCGACACGTAGACGCCTTTCGCGCCCAGCGCCTCGGCGATCCGGCGAGCGGCAACCCGGGAGCGGTCGGGCAAAGTGCCGTCGAGCATCCAGAGCAGCGCGTGGGTGTCAGCGACCACCCCGGTCACGGGTGCGTCGGCTACTCGGACCTGCCGAGCAGAGCCTCCCGTCGAGCAGCCTTGATCTCACCGATCTCGAGCGGCGGGTACTTGCCGGCGAGTACGCCGAACGGCCACGGCTGATCCTCGCCGGAGCGCGAGAGCGCGGGCAGGATGTCGACCGACGCGCCGACCTCCAGTTCAGCCGCATCCGCGGGCGGCACCTCGCCGACCGTCGTGCCGTCTGAGCGCTTCTCGACGACCTTGGCCATGGCGCAAGCGTACCTTCTCGAGGCGGCATTCCCAGCAGGTGCAGCCCCGGCTGCCGACCGCGGCGCTTCAGCCGTGGATCAACCAGCCATCGGTCGCCCTTGCGGCCTCGAGCACGGCCTCCGCGAACGCCGGGTGCGGATGGATCGAGTGCGCCAGCTCCGCGTACCCGCCCTCCAGCTCGCGCGCGATCACCAGCTCCTCGATCAGCTCGGCGGCCTTGGGCGCGACGATGTGCCCGCCGACGATCTCGCCGTAGGTCCGGTCGCCGATGATCTTGACCATCCCCGAGCGGTCGCCGTAGACCGTCGGCGCTCCGACGGCGCCCATCGGGACCTTGCCCACGACCACGTCGTGGCCGGCCGCGCGCGCCTGGTCCTCGGTCAGCCCGAACGAGGCGACCTGCGGCATGCAGAACGTCACGCGCGGCACGTAGGGGTAGTCGATCGCGTGGGTGTCCATGCCCGCGGCGTCCTCGGCCGCGATCACGCCCTCGTCGGAGGCTTTGTGCGCGAGCGCGGGCCCGTGGACGACGTCGCCGATCGCGTAGACGCCCTCCTTAGACGTGCGCATCGCGCCGTCGACCTCGATCAGGCCGCGGTCGTTGAGCTTGACGCCGGCCTCGTCGAGGCCGAGGCCCTCGACGTCGGCGCCGCGGCCGGCGGCGATGCACAGGTAGTCGACCTCGTGGATCTCCCCGCCGACGGTGACCTTCACCGCGTCGCCGGTGTCCTGCACGTCGGAGACGCTCGCGCCGGTCACGATCTTCACGTTCTGCTTGGCGATCTCGCGCGCGCAGGCCCTGGCGATCTCGGGGTCCTCCAGCGGCAGGATCTGGTCGAGCGCCTCGAGCAGCAGCACCTCGGTGCCCAGGCGCCCGAACGCGGAGGCGACCTCGGTGCCGCTGGCGCCCGCGCCGATCACCGCGAGCCGCCTGGGCTGCTCTTCGATCAGCCACATCGCGGCCGTGTCGAGGATGCGCCCGCCGAAGCGAAGCCCCGCGACAGGCTTGGCGATCGACCCGCAGGCGAGGATCACGGTCGCGGCCTCGATCTCGCTGCCGTCGAAGGAGCCGCCGACCTTGACGTTGCCGTCGTCGGTGACCACGCCGAAGCCCTCGATCACGTCGATCTTGTTCTTCTCGAACAGCATCGCGACGCCGCCGGTGAGCGTCTTGATCACCTTGTCGCGGTGCCTGGTCGCACCGCCGAAGTCGAAGTCGATCTCGCCGACGGTGATGCCGAAGCCCTTGGCCTCTACGACCTCCTGCATCACGTCGGCGACGCGCAGCACCGCCTTGGCGGGGATGCAGGCCTCGTTGAGGCAGCGCCCGCCGACGTTGTCCTTCTCGACCACGGCGGTCCTCATGCCCAGCTGGGCGGCGCGGATCGCGGCGACGTAGCCGCCGGGGCCCGAGCCGATCACGATGCAGTCGTAGGAGCGCTCGGCCATGCGGCGCCGCAGCATATCGCCTGGCTCGCGCGGGCCCCGGGGCGGGCGATCTGAGCCGCTCTTCGCCGGCGATCGGCCTCAGAGACCGAGCGAGGCCGCTCGTGTGCAGGATGCGGCGGGCGTGTCGGAGGCTACCGCGCGCGTGACGTCGCGGCGCAGGTAGATCGGGCGTCCGCAGACCGTCGCGACGCGCCGGTAGCGACGGCCAACGACGTGCTTGACGGCCCCGTCGGGATCGAGTCCCCAGGCCTCGTCGCGCTGCCACCGCACGAGCCAGGTCGGGCGGCGCCCCGAGGTCAGCAGGCGCTGCAGGCGCTCCCGCGAGCCCGGGCGCGCGCGCAGCATCAGGCTCCACTGGTAGGGATAGGGCGAGCGCAGGCCGCTGAAGTAGACGACGTTGGCGCGCGCGTAGAGCACCTGCACGGTGTCCCCCCGCTCGGCGTGATCGCGCACGTAGACGCCCACGCTGCGCTCGCTGGCCTGGAAGCTCCGCTCCGGGTCGAGCGCCATCGAGACGCCCGCGCCGCCGATGGCGAGCACGAGCAGCGCGGCGAGCGTCGTCTGCACGAGCCTTCTGGGCGCCTTCGCGAGCGCGACGCCCGTCGCGACCGCGGTGACCGGCACGAGCTGGATCAGGTAGTGCGGCCAGTAGCTGCCGCCCGCCAGGACGCCGGCCAGGCCGCCCGCGAGCCAGGCGCCGAGCGTCGCCGCGAGCACGCGGTCCTCGCGCAGGCCGAGCAGCCCGCGCGCCGTCCACAGCACCATCAGCGCGACGCCCGAGCCGAGCGCCGGCAGGGCGAGCTCGGAGACGCGCTCGAGCAGCGGCCGTGCCGAGCCCTGCAGCGCGAGCAGCGCCTCCACGCGGAAGCCCAGCAGCGCGGTGCTCACGGCGCCGTCGCCGAGGCCGGCCAGGCGCTCCCAGACCTCGACCCCCGCGTAGGGCAGCGCGGCTCCCGCGAGGTAGGCGAGCGCCCAGCGCGCCCGGAAGCCGCTCTGCCCGCGGCGCAGGGCCGCGACGGCGAGGAACGCGCCGCCCGCCAGCAGCGCGTCGAGGAACGACTGCTTGACCAGCACCGCGCAGGCGGCGCAGGCCCCGGCGGCCGCCAGCGCGGCCAGGCTCTCGCCGCGACGATGGGCGATGACCAGCGCCAGCACCGACGCGGCCGACGGCACGATCGCGAGCAGCTCGGCCGGCGTGAACACCGCCTGGATCGCCGCCGACGATGCGGCGAGTCCGGCGATCAGCGCGGCCGGGCGCGCGGCCCGGTCCCCGCCCACCGAGCGCGCGATCAGCGCGACGAGCACGACGAGGGCGGCGGCTGCGACCGCCCCCAGCACGCGGACCCCGGCCGGGCCGAGCGTCAGCGCGAGCTTGTACAGCGCGACCAGCAGCGGCGGGCGGTCGAGCCAGTAGTGCCCGTAGAGCGAGTCGCCGCCGTGCAGCCAGCCCTGGGCGACGAGCGCCACTCCGCCCTCGTCGACCCCGAGCGGAGCCTCGAGCCACGGCAGGCGCAGCGCCAGCGCGAGCGCCACGCATGCCATCACCGCGCCGGCCAGGCCGGCCGACGCTTGGATCCGTCCGGCCCGGAGCGCCGCCCGGCGGAGTCCGCGGACCCCCACGGTGGTCACGGGCGGGCACCGACGCCGGCCAGGCGCAGCACGAGGGCCAGCGAGGATGGGGGGCCGGGCCAGTGCTCGCGCACCAGCGCTCCGCCGTCGGAGCGGGCCAGCGACCGCAGGACCAGCGCCACGAGCACGGCGTCGTCGAGCTGGCCGGCGACCGGGATGAAGTCCGGAACGAGGTCGATCGGAGTCGCGAGGTAGGCGACCAGAAGGACGAGCAGCGCCTTGCGCCGCCGCGGCAGCCGCGGGTCCGCGAGCAGCCGGCGCAGCAGAACGAGGCAGTCGGGGACGAAGCGAGCCAGCGCGCGGGCTTCGGCGCGGTTGCCGGCGAGCGCGAGCGCGGCGATGCAGGCCAGCCACGTCAGCAGGACGCCGCCGGCGCCCAGCGCGAGCCACCGCCATGTCTCCATGCGCGACAGCGTAGGCGGCGCAGGTCGCGGGCGCCGCTTGCGGCGGGCCGGGCCGCTCAGTCGCGGGACCCGGGCCGCTCGGGCATCTGGATCCGCGCCATCGACTTGACCAGGAACCAGAACAGCGTGCCGGCCGAGCCGATGATCGCGAGCGCGATCGCGAGCTCGAGCAGATCGCCGAAGCGGATCAGCAGCAGCGAGAAGATGATGATCACGAAGCCGAGCAGCGCCTGCATCCCGAGCACCGCCCAGTAGCGCACGCGCAGGCAGCCGATCGCGGCGGTCAGCAGCAGCAGCGTGAAGAGGCCGACGCCGACCGCGTTCGGGCGCTCGCCCTGCACCTCGAGCCCCGCGAGGTATGCGCCGGAGTTGGTCAGCGCCAGGACCAGCGCCACGACGCCGGCGATCGTCACCGCGAGCGGGCGCTCGCCTGGCTGCAGCGGGACCAGCGCGGCGCGCGCGGCCTCGTCGCGGGCGCGCCCGCGCGAGTAGCCGCGCGCCATGCGCTCGGCGTCGG
>JBPCPD010000146.1:0-7298 GCA_050999535.1 Thermoleophilaceae bacterium | reverse complement strand
TGAAGCTCGCCTACTGGCCCGGCTGCGTCTCGCGCGGCTTCACCCCCGAGCTGCACGGCTCGATGGAGCTCGTCGCGCCCCGGCTCGACCTCGAGCTGATCGAGCTCGACCGGGCCAACTGCTGCGGGGCGGGCGTGATCGCCGAGCACAACAAGGAGCTCGTCGAAACGCTCAACGCGCGCACCTTCGCGATGGCCCAGCAGGTCGAGGGCGCGGCGGGCATGATGAACATCTGCTCGACCTGCCAGGGCGCCCAGTCGGAGTGCCAGGAGCGCCTCGACGTCGAATCGGGCTACCGCGCGCAGATCAACGCGACGCTCGAGGACGAGGGCTTGGAGTACAACCGCGGCGGCGGATGGTGGAACAAGAACTTCCTCTGGCTGCTGGTCGAGGAGATCGGCCTCGCCAAGCTCGCCGCCAAGGTCGTGCGCCCGCTCGAAGGCGTGCGCATCGCCCCCTTCTACGGCTGCTACATCGTGCGCCCGACCAAGCGCCTGGGCTACGCGGAGCACCCCAACCGCGACAAGTACCTCGACATCCTGATCGAGATCCTCGGCGCCGAGCCCGTCGAGTACGCCGGCAGCCACAAGTGCTGCGGCTTCCCGCTGATCACGATGAACCGCACGACCTCGCTGCGCCAGGCCGGCCGGCACCTCGCCGACGCGATCGACGCCGGAGCGGACTGCCTGGTGACCCCCTGCCCGCTCTGTCACCTGAACCTCGACATGCAGCAGCCGGCGGCCTCGAAGTACGTCGAGCGCGACCTCGGCGTACCGGTGCTCCACCTGCCGCAGATGGTCGGGCTCGCGCTCGGACTCGAGCCGGAGGAGCTCGGCATGCATAAGCACGTCGTCAAGACGCGCGATGTCGAGCGCAAAGTCGCCCAGCTCGCCACCGCGTAGCGGGCGGCGCCCTCCACCACGGTCCACCGGCCGACGAACGGCGCGCTTCTGACACTCTGTGAGGATGCGCACGGGATCCCCAGCGGCGTCGGCGGATGCCGCGGCAGCCCCCAAGCGCCGCTTGACGCCCGCTCTGATGGCCGTCGTGGTGCTCGGGTTGATCGCCCTCACGACGGTCACGGCCGTGATCGTCCACGGGCGCGAGAGCCGCCAGGCCGAGGCCGACCGGCGCGTCGAGGCCGAGCGCGCGGCCGACGACCTGCGCGGGCGCTTCGAGCTGACCCTCGGCGGCCTGGCCTCGGTTCGGGGCCTGTTCGCCTCCTCGGAGACGGTCACCGGCAGGGAGTACGCCGTATTTGTCCGCACGCTGCTGGAGGACTCGCCGCTCAGCAGCACGCTGCTGCTGAGCCGCGTGCCGGCGACCCTGCGGCGCGACTTCGAGTCGCTGCCGGGCTCCAACAGAATCCGCGACCTGACCCAAGGGTCCGCGCGGCGGTCGCCGTTTCGGAGGGAGTACTGGCCGATCGCCTATCGCGCCGGCCAGGTGTTGCCCGTCGGCCTCGACCTCTCGGCCGATCCCGTCTTTCGCCGCACCCTCGAGCAGGCGCGCGACAGCGGCCGCGCGCGCGCCAGTCCGCCGATCTCGCTGCCGCCGGGCGGGCGGCCGGGCCTGCTGGTGTTCCTGCCGATCTACCAGGACGGCCCCGACCCCGTGACGGTCGCCGGGCGCCGGGCGGGTCTCACCAACGTCGCCGCTGCTGCGTTCGAGGCCAAGACGCTCGGCGACGACGTGCTCGACCTGCAGCGCCCCGGGACCGAGCTCCAGTTGATCGATGGCGAGCGCGTCATCTACGGTCCGCGGGGCGAGCTCGACGGGGCGGTCGAGCAGCGCGTCTCCGCCGCCGGACGCAACTGGCGGGTACTGCTGGCGTCATCGATCGAGTCCTCGACCGCCCTGCCCGCGACGATCTTGGGCGCCGGGTTGACCGTCAGCCTGCTCGTCGGCGCGCTGCTGCTGATGCTCGGCCGGCGCGAAAGCGCGGCGCAGGCGCTCAGCGGCCGGCGGCTGGTCGAGCGCCTCGAAGCCGAGCAGGCGCGAGGCGTAGCCGAGCAGCGCTTCCGCCGGGCCTTCGACGACTCCGGCGTGGGCATGGCGCTGATCGGCGTCGAGGGCGGGCGCGCCGACCGCCTGCTCGACGTCAACGACGCGCTCTGCAAGCTCACCGGCCGCTCGCGTGACGAGCTGCTGCGCGCGCCCGCTTCGAGGATGGTCCACCCCGATGACGTCCGGATGGTAGACGCAAACCTGCGCCGCCTGCTCGACGGCGCGATCGAGAGCGTCCAGGCCGAGCAGCGCATCGTCGGCCCCGACGGGCAGACGGTCTGGGTGCTGGCAGGGACCTCGGTCACCCGCGACGAATCTGGCGATGCGACCCACCTGATCGTCCAGTTGCAGGACGTATCGGAGCGCAAGCGCTTCGAGGGCCAGCTCCAGCACCTCGCCGACCACGACGCGCTGACCGGCATGTTCAACCGCCGCCGCTTCGAGGAGGAGCTCGAGCGAGAGCTCGCGGCCTCGGGGCGCTACGGGGGCGGGGGCGCGGTGATCGCCCTCGACCTCGACCACTTCAAGTACATCAACGACTCGCTCGGGCACTCCGTCGGCGACGAGCTGATCGCCCGCGCCTCCAGCCTGCTGCGTGATCGCCTGCGCGAGACCGACGTCGTCGCGCGGCTCGGCGGAGACGAGTTCGCCGTGATCCTCCCGCGGGCCGACGAACGCCACGCGACCAGCGTCGCCCAGGACCTGCTCACCACGATCCGCAGCGGTGGGGCGATCACCGGCGAGCACGGCCGCGCCGCGACGACCGCCAGCGCGGGCGTCACTCTCTTCCCCGAGCAGCGCGGCGCCGTGTCGGCCGGCGAGCTCCTGGTCGAGGCCGACATCGCGATGTACGACGCCAAGGAAGGCGGCCGGGATCGCTACGTGGTCTATGCGACGACCGGCCGCGCGGCGTTGATGTCCGCGCGCCTCGACTGGGTCGACCGCATCCGCAGGGCCCTGGCCGAGGACCGCTTCGTGCTCTACGGCCAGCCGATCCTCAGCCTCAACGGCGACCAGCGCCCGCGCGAGGAGCTGCTGCTGCGGATGCTCGACGACTCGGGCGACCTGATCCCGCCGGCCTCGTTCCTCGCCGTCGCAGAGCGCTTCGACCTGATCCAGGAGATCGACCGCTGGGTGGTGCGCAAGGCGATCGGGATGCTCGCGACGCTCGAGCAGGCGGGCGTGAGTGCCGCGCTCGAGGTCAACCTGTCGGCGAAGTCGGTGACCGACGTCGATCTGCCGGCCATGATCGAGTCCGAGCTCGCGATCGCGAAGGTCAATCCCGCCGGCCTGGTGCTCGAGATGACCGAGACCGCCGCGATCGTCAACGTCGAGCAGGCCAAGCAGTTCGCGACCTCGATGCGCGAGCTCGGCTGCGAGTTCGCGCTCGACGACTTCGGCGCCGGCTTCGCCTCCTTCTACTACCTCAAGCACCTCGCCTTCGACTATCTCAAGATCGACGGTGAGTTCATAGCCGACCTGCGCGAGAGCGAGACCAACCAGCTGCTGGTGCAGGCACTGGTGGACATCGCACGTGGTCTGGGCAAGCAGACGATCGCCGAGTACGTCGGCGATGCGCAGACGCTGGAGTTGCTGCGCGACATGCGGGTCGACTACGCGCAGGGCTTCCACGTGGCGCGGCCGCGACTGGTCGACGAGGAGGCGCTCGCCCACCCCGGGGCGACCGAGCCGGCCGGTACGAAGGCTCCCTAGTGCTCGCTCATTCACCGGTCACCGTCGTCGTGACCAGGTTCGAGGACCTCGTCTCGCTAGGGCTGCTGCAGGTCATCGGCGACGATCCGAACCTCCGCGTAGTGGCCGACGGCGTCATCCCCGGCGATCTCGACGCCGCCATCGAGCGCCACGCGCCGGCGGTCGCGGTGCTGAACTTCGGCTCGCTCAAGAGCCCGGCCCAGGTCTTTCAGCTGCATCAGAGCTTTCCCAAGACCCGGCTTGTCGTGCTCGCCAACCGCCCGACCGCGGCCGAGTGCAACCAGATGCTCTCCTTCGGCGCCACCGCCTGCCTCTCGAAGGAGACGCAGGGCCGTGACATCGTCAACGCGCTGCACCTCGCCTCGCGCGGCATGCACGTGCTGCCTCGCTCTGCCGCCTCGGGGGGCAGCGGCGAGGGCCCCGGGGTCGAGGGCTCGGAGCTGCTGACCCCGCGTGAGGCCGACGTGCTCGAGCTGCTCCAGGACGGATCCACCAACGCCCAGATCGCCCAGGCGCTGTCTATCGGCCTCGAGACCGTGCGCACCCACGCGCGCAACATCTATCGCAAGCTCGGCATCTCCTCGCGCCGGGACCTCGCCCGGCTGTCGGTGCCCGAGGACGTGCCGGTCGGGGCCCGGCCCGACGCGCCCGACGCGCCGATCGCTTAGCCACGCGGCTCAGCCGACGACCGCTGGATCGAGGCTCAGCCGCGCGGCTCAGGCAGCCGCGGTGCCGCGCAGCAGCCGGCGCGCGACCAGCAGCTCGGCGACCTGGACGGCGTTGGTCGCCGCGCCCTTGCGCAGGTTGTCGCCGACTACCCACAGGTTCAGGCAACGCTCGTGGGAGGGGTCGCGGCGGATGCGCCCGACCAGCACGTCGTCCTGGCCGGCGGCATCGATCGCGAGCGGGTAGAGCCCACTCGCGGGAGCGTCGATCACGCGCACTCCCGCGGCGGCGGCGAGCAGCTCGCGACAGCGCTCGGGCGAGAGCGGCTCGCGGGTCTGCACGTTGATCGACTCCGAGTGCGAGGTGTAGACCGGGACGCGCACGCAGGTGGCCGAGATCCCGATCGACTCGTCGCCGAGGATCTTGCGTGACTCGGCCATCATCTTGCGCTCCTCGGTGGTGTAGTCGTCGCCGTCCGCGAAGCCCTCGACCTGGGGCAGCACGTTGAAGGCGATCTGATGCGGGTAGACGCTCGGCTCGGGCAGCTCGTGCGCCTCGAGCACGGCACGGGCCTGGTCGTGGAGCTCCTCCACCGCCCGCTGACCGGTCCCCGAGACTGACTGATAGGTCGAGAAGATGATGCGCTCGATCCCGACGGCCACGGCGATCGGCTTGAGCGCGACGACCGCCTGCATGGTCGAGCAGTTGGGATTGGCGACGATCCCCTTGTGGGAGTCGAGCGCCTCGGGGTTGACCTCGGAGACGACCAGCGGCACGTCGTCGTGCATGCGCCAGAACGAGGAGTTGTCGACCACGACCGCTCCCGCTCCCGCGAAGCGCGGCGCCCAGAGCTCGCTGATCGAGCCACCGGCGGAGAACAGCGCCAAATCGAAGGCCTGGATCTCGTGCTCGCCGAGCCGCTGGACCTCGAGCGTCTGCGAGCCCCAGGCGATCCTGCGGCCCTCCGAGCGCTCGGAGGCGAACGGGACGACCTCGTCGGCGGGGAAGCCCCGCTCGCGCATCACGCCGAGAATCGTCGACCCGACCGCCCCGGTCGCACCCACGACGGCGACTCGCATCAGCCGGCCTCCGCCTCGGCGCTCGGAACCACCGTCGGGCGGTGGTCGCCGCGCGGATCCTCGCGGCGCACGGCGTCCTCTCCGAGCTCGAAGGCCGCGTGCAGGCCGCGCACCGCGTCCTCGACCTGATCTTCGTGGATCACGCACGAGATCTTGATCGGGGAGGTCGAGATCATCTCGATGTTGACGCCGGCCTCGCCGAGCACCGAGAAGGTGCGGGCAGCCACGCCGGGGTGTGACCGCATGCCCGCGCCGACGATCGAGACCTTGCCCATGCGCTCGTCGGTGGCCACCGCGCCGATGCCGAGCTCATCCTTGAGCGGGGTCAGCGCATCGCGCGCGGCGTTCAGATCAGAGCGCGGAACGGTGAAGGACATATCCGCATCCCGGCCCTCGGACTGCGGCTCGTTCTGGATGATCATGTCGACGTTGACGTTGGCGCCGGCGAGCACGGTCAGTACCCGGCCGGCGATGCCGGGCCGGTCGGGCAGGCCCGTCAGCGTTATGCGCGCCTCGTCGGTCGAGTGCGTGATGGCGGTGATGAGCGGGCGTTCCAAGGTCGTCTCCTCTCCGACGACGAAGGTACCGGGTGCGTCCTCGAAGCTCGACCGGCAGTGGATCGGCAGGCCGTGGTTGCGGGCGTACTCGACCGCGCGCAGCTGCAGCACCCCGGCTCCGGAGGCCGCCATCTCGAGCATCTCCTCGAAGGAGACCAGCGCGAGCTTGCGCGCGTCGGAGACGATGCGCGGGTCGGCGCTGAAGACCCCGGCGACGTCGGTGTAGATCTCGCAGACTTCTCCCCCGAGCGCCGCGGCGAGCGCTACGGCGGTGGTGTCCGAGCCGCCGCGGCCGAGCGTGGTGACGTCGGACTCGGTCGATACGCCCTGGAAGCCGGCGACGAGCACGATCCGCCCGGCGTCCAGCGCGGCACTGATGCGGTCGGTGCGCACGTCGAGGATGCGGGCCTTGGTATGCGAGGTGTCGGTGACGATGCCCGCCTGCGACCCCGTCAGCGAGATCACCTCGTGGCCGAGGTCGTTGATCACCATCGCCGCGAGTGCGCAGGAGATGCGCTCGCCGGTGGAGAGCAGCATGTCCAGCTCGCGCGGGTGCGGCGCGTCGGAGACCTCCTGCGCCATCGCGGTCAGCTCGTCGGTGGTCCTGCCACGCGCCGAGAGCACCGCCACGACGCGGCTGCCGTGCTCGGCCGCGCGGACGATTCGCGCGGCGGCGCGCTTGATCCGCACGGCATCGGCGACCGAGCTTCCGCCGAACTTCATCACCACCGTCTGCTCGGCGGGGGCTCGCGGTGCGCCGGACATGGGCCAGGCAGGTTACCGTTGTCCTAAGTGCACGCCCGGCTCGAAAAGCTCGTCCCGCGCAGCCGGCGCTCACAACTCGCGGTCGCGCTGGTGGCCGCGGTCGCGGGCGGTGCCGGCGGTGCGGTGCTGGTGGCCGGCGGCGGCTCGGAGCCGAGCGCCGACTCCGCACCCGGCGTCGCCGACAGCTCGCCCGGGGTCGCCGACAGCTCGCGCCCGGGCCGCGGGCAGCGCAGGACTGCGAGCCCCGCGCGCCGTGCGTCCACGCTGGCGCGCGAGCTGACCCTCGAGCGCAAGGTCGCGCAGCTGTTCGCGCTGCGCTTCGCCGGCGGCGATGCGGGCGCGCCGGTGCTCGAGACGCTGCGCCGCCGCGACCTCGGCGGCCTGGTGGTCGGGCGTGAGAACGCGCCCGGCCCGGGCGCGCTGCGTGCGCTGACCGCAGCGGCCCGCGGCGCGGCGCGGAGCTCCGGCCACGTGCGCCCGCTGCTGCTGGCCGCGCAGGAGGGCGGGCGGT
>JBPCPD010000111.1:0-6759 GCA_050999535.1 Thermoleophilaceae bacterium | reverse complement strand
GCGTTGGCCTTGGCGACGCCGGCGGCGACGGTGCCGACCCCGACCTCGGCGGCGAGCTTGACCGAGACCGAGGCGCGCGGGTTCGCGCAGCGCCGGTCGTAGATCAGCTGCTTGAGGTCCTCGATCGAGTAGATGTCGTGGTGCGGCGGCGGTGAGATCAGCTCGACGCCGGGCGTCGAGTAGCGCAGCGCGGCGATCTCGTCGCTGCTCTTGTGGCCCGGAAGCTGGCCGCCCTCGCCGGGCTTGGAGCCATGCGAGACCTTGATCTGCAGCTGGTCCGCGTTGACGAGATAGTCGATCGTCACCCCGAAGCGAACGGAGGCGACCTGCTTGATCGCCGAGCGGCGCAGGTCGCCGTTGGCGTCGCGGGTGTAGCGGCGGCGGTCCTCGCCGCCCTCGCCGGTGTTCGAGCGCCCGCCGATCCGGTTCATCGCCACGGCGAGCGTCTCGTGCGCCTCGGGCGACAGCGAGCCGAGGCTCATGGCGCCGGTGACGAAGCGCTTGACGATCTCCGACGCGGGCTCGACCTGCTCGATCGACAGCGGCTCGGCCGCCGGGCGCAGCGCCAGCAGTCCGCGCAGCATCCCGTGCGCCGCGTTCTCCTCGTTGACGCGGCGGCTGAAGTCCGCATAGGCCTCCGGGCCGCCGCGTACGGCGTGCTGGAGCGATACGACCGTCGCGGGATCCCACATGTGGCGCTCGCCGTCGCGGCGCCAGGCATAGAGACCGCCCTGAGGCAGCAGGTCTCCGTGCGCCGCGGGCAGCAGCGCGTCGTCGACGTGGCCGGGCAGCGTGGCACCGTGCGCCTCGGGCCAGGCGCGTGCGTGGCGTAACAGTGTCTCGTGGGCGAGCCCGTCGAGATCGACGCCGCCGATCCGTGAGGGCGTGCCGGTGAAGTGGCGCGCGACGAGATCCGGGTCGAGCCCGACCGCCTCGAAGACCTGTGCTCCGGTGTAGGAGCGGATCGTCGAGATGCCCATCTTGGAGATGATCTTCAGCAGGCCCTTGCCGAGCGCGGTGACCAGGTTCTCGGCGGCGGTGGCCGCGGCGATTCCGGCGAGCTCGCCCTGCTCGCCGAGCTCAGCGAGCGACTCGAGCAGCAGGTAGGGGTTGACCGCGCCCGCGCCGTATCCGATCAGGGCCGCGACGTGATGCACCTCGCGCGGCTCGCCCGACTCGACCACGAGGCTGGTGCGCGTGCGGTTACCGTCGCGCACGAGGTGGTGGTGGACGGCCGACAGCGCCAGCAGCGCCGGCGCGGGCACGCGGCCCGGGCCGACCGCACGGTCGCTGAGCACGATCACCCCGGCCCCCGCCTCGACGGCGTCGTCGGCCTCGGCGCACAGGCGGTCGAGGGCGCGCTGAAGGCCGGGCGCGCCCTCGCCGGCGGGCCAGGTGACGTCGAGCACGGTGGTGGCCAGCGGCCCGTCGAGCACGGCGCGCAGGCGGGCGAGGTCGGCGTCGCGCAGCACGGGCTGGTCGAGCACCAGCCTGCGCGCCTGCTCGGGCGTCTCCTCGAGCAGGTCGCCCTCGGGCCCGAGCCGGCTCGCGAGGCTCATCACGACCTCTTCGCGGACCGGATCGATCGCGGGGTTGGTCACCTGCGCGAAGAGCTGCTTGAAGTAGGAGAACAGCGACGGCTGGCGGTCAGAGAGCACGGCGAGCGCCGAGTCGTTGCCCATCGAGCCCGTCGCCTCCTTGGCGTCGATGCCCATCGGCGCCAGCAGCACGCGCAGATCCTCCTGCGACCATCCGAACGCAAGCTGGCGCTCGCGCAGCGGCGCCGTCGGCGTGGCCGTCGTGGGCCCGTCGGGCAGATCGCAGAGGTGCAGCGCGTGCTCGGCGTACCAGGCGCCGTAGGGGCGCCGGCGCGCGACCTCGAGCTCGGCCTCGCGGTCGGCCTGGAGTCCGCCGCGATCGGGGTCGACGAGGAGCACGCGCCCGGGCAGCAGGCGCCCCGCGCGCACCACGTCCTCGGCCGGGGCGTGGAAGGCGCCGGCCTCGGAGGCCAGCTCGAACCAGCCGTCGCGGGTGATCACCCAGCGCCCGGGCCGCAGGCCGTTGCGGTCCAGCGTCGCGCCGAGCACGCGGCCATCGGTGAAGGTGATCGACGCCGGCCCGTCCCAGGGCTCCATCAGCATCGATCCGTACTCGTAGAAGTCGTGCAGCTCGCGCGGGATATCGGTGCGGCCCTCGTAGGCCTCCGGGGTCATCAGCATGACCGCGTGGGCGATCGAGCGCCCGCCCATCACGAGCAGCTCGAGCACGGCGTCGAAGGCGGCGGAGTCCGAGCTGTCAGGCTTGATCACCGGGCAGACGCGGCGGGCGTCGTGGCCGAGCGCGCCGGCCGCCAGGCGCGCCTCGCGGGCGCGCATCCAGCTGACGTTGCCGAGCAGCGTGTTGAACTCGCCGTTGTGCGCGCACATCCGGTAGGGGTGCGCGAGCTCCCAGCTCGGGAACGTGTTGGTGGAGAAGCGCGAGTGGACGATCGCCAGCGCGCTCTCCATCCGCTTGTAGCCGAGGTCGGGGAAGAAGCCCTCGAGTTTCGGTGCCGAGAGCATGCCCTTGTACGCGACCGTGCGCGAAGAGCAGCTCGGGATCGCGAGGTCGGTCCCGGCCTCGAGCTCGACCAGGCGGCGGATGACGTAAAGGCGGCGCTCGAAGGCGTCGGCGTCCTCGTCGGCGCTCGCGCCGATGAAGAGCTGGCGGATGACCGGTGCGCACGCGAGTGCGCCGGTGCCGGCATGGGCCTCGTCGACGGGCACGTCGCGCCAGCCGATCACCTCGGCGCCCTCGGCGATCACGGTGCGCTCGAACAGCGACTCCAGGCGCTCGCGCAGGGCGGGCTCCTGAGGCAGGAAGCACATCGCCACGCCGTAACGGCCCGGCTCGGGCAGCGGGCACTGCGCCGCCTCGCGCAGGAAGCGATCTGGGAGTTGGAGCAGGATGCCGGCGCCGTCGCCGGTCGAGGCGTCGGCGCCCTCGGCGCCGCGATGCTCGAGGTTGACCAGTGCCGCGATGCCGCGCTCGAGCGTCTCGCGCGTCCGCGCGCCGTCGAGGCGGGCGATGCAGGCGACGCCGCAGCCGTCGTGCTCGGACTCGGCGTGGTAGAGGCCGGTGTTGCTCATCGCGACGCTCCGCTCGCTCGCGGGCACGCGCGTGGCGAACCGGGGGCGCTTGACCCGCTGGCGACGGAGTGGTTTTCGACCCGCTTCACGGGAGCAGTCACGTGCATTGTCTCGGTATCCGGCCGCAGGGCCTGGTCGCACTGATCGTCGGCGGCCGAACAGTGCAGTCACGAGCCTGGGCCTGTGCCCATGCTCTTCCATCCGGCCACGGCGGCTTCTCGGCGAGCCCCGCACGCGACCGGTCCGACGAACAGTGAAGCATAGGCCCGGCGCGGCAATCCGCACGTTCCGGGGTGCGGAGGGGTCTTGCGCTCTCGCTACTCTCCGCGCCGATCCTGTTCCGATCACGCGTGGCTCGGCCGCTCGTGCCGGACCGAGCAAGGAGCACGATGGCGGGGCGACGAGGCCTGACGAGACGGAATGTGCTGAAGGCCGGCGGCGCTGGCGCGCTGGCGTTGGGCATGGGCGCCTGCGCGAGCGAGGACTTCGAGCGCGACAACGCGCGGGACGCCGACGCCCCCAACACCCTGCTGTTGATCACCGACAGCACGCGGCTGGACTACATCGGCAGTTACAACCCCGGTGAGAGCCGCAACGAGACCCCCAACATCGACGCACTCGCGAAGGAGTCGCTGCGCTTCGACCGCGCCGTGCCCGACTGCATGCCGACAGGCCCGGCGCGCCGAACGATCCTCAGCGGCGTCACGGGCTTTCCCAACCGCGACTGGGTTCCGACGCCCGGCCTGCCCGTCAACCCGGGCTGGAGCGCGATCCCCGAGGACCGGCCGATCTTCACCGAGCTGATGGGCGAGGCGGGCATCAAGACCGCCTACTGCACCGACAACCCGTTCCTGGTCGGCCCGCGCTACGCGGACTTCCGTCGCACGCTCGAGTTCGCCCGCCCGAACTACTCGCAGGCCTTCTATCGCGAGTTCAACAAGCCGTGGAAGCGCCAGGCCACGCGCAGCGAGATCGAGCAGTTCCTGCTGCCCGCGCTCAACGACACCGTCGAGGTCCCGCGGCTGCAGAGCTACGTGGGCTACAACAACCTCTACCGCAACGGCGAGCGCATGTACTCCGCCGCGCGCGTGATGCGCAGCGGCATGCGGGTGCTCGACGAGGTCGCGCGCGAGGGCGGGCCGTTCTTCCTCGGCTGCGATGCCTTCGATCCGCACGAGCCGTTCGACCCATACAAGTCCTACCTCGTCCGCTTCGGGGACGAGCCGCGGGGCATCGAGCGCGAGGGCGTGATTCCGATCGTCCCGTTCGAGACGCCGTCGAACAAGGTCGAGACGATCGACATGGACGAGGAGACGCTCGAGCGGGTGCGCGAGCTCTACGCCGCCGAGATCACCTTCGTCGATCGCTGGATCGGGCGCGTGCTGAACAAGCTCGACGACCTGGGCCTGGCCGAGGAGACCGCGGTGATCTACCACTCCGACCACGGGCTGACGCTCGGCGAGCACGGGGTCATCGGCAAGGCCGCCTCGCGCGCGCACTGGCACATCTACAAGGTGCCGTTCATGATCCGCGACCCCGAGCGCCGCCGCGCGGGGCAGACCACGGACTACTTCGCCTCGACCCAGGACGTCGCGCGCACGCTGCTCTCCTACATGGGGGTCCGCCCGACCGGCGAGATGGACGGCGAGGACCTGACCGTGATGTTCGACGGCCAGGACGCGCCGGCGCGCCAGTACTTCACGTCGATGTACGAGGACTACTTCATCGCCGGCGACGAGCGCTACGTGCTCCTCTCCGACTCGGCGGGCACCGAGCGGCGGCTGTTCGACACGGTGGAGGACCCCGGCGAGCTGAACGACATCGCGGCCGACAACGGCCAGATCGTCGACCGCCTCTGGGGCGCGCTGGTGACCGCCGGCGGCGGGACGCTGCCCCAGTTCGGCACGGACAGCGTGCTCGGTGGCTGACCGGCGCGGCAGTGGCCTGACGCGTCGCGGCCTGCTCGGTCGTGCCGGGGCCCTGGGCGCGGGCGCCGCGGGGGCGGCCGCCCTGGGAGCGCCACGCGCCGCACGCGCACAGCCGGCGGGCCGCCTCGACGGGCGCAATGCGCTGCTGATCGTCACCAGCTCGCTGCGGGCGGACTTCCTCGGGGTCTACGACGACAACGACGACCGATCCGAGACCCCCAACCTCGACGACCTGTCGAGCAGCTCGCTGCGCTTCGAGCACGCCGTGCCGGAGTCGATGCCCGCGGTCTCGGCGCGCCGGGCGCTGCTGACCGGCCAGCGCTCCTACCCCTTCCGCGACTGGCGCCCCACCGAGGGCTATCCCGCGCGTGTGGGCTGGAACCCGATCTACGACAACCAGCCGACGCTGACGGGCGTGCTCTCGGCCGCCGGCGTGCGCACCGCCTACTGCACCGACAACCCGTTCATCGTCGGACCAAACTTCGCGAACTTCGCGCGCACGGTCGACGACTTCCGCCCCGACTTCTCCCAGGGCGCCTACCGCGAGTTCAACCGCCCGCTCGGCGACTCGGTCTCCACGGCCGAGCTGTCGCCGTTCCTGTTCCCGTCGCTCGCCGGGACCGACGCCGTGGAGCGCCTGCGCGGCCACGTCGCCTACAACCGGCGCAACCGCCGCGGCGAGGATGACTATCCCGCCGCGCGCGTGATGAGCAGCGGCATGCGCGCGCTCGAGGACCTGCGCGAGCGCCAGCCCTTCTTCCTCGGCGTCGATACCTTCGACCCGGGGCCCCCGTTCGACCCGCCGCCCTCCTACCTCGAGCGCTTCGACGGCTACGACGGCGAGATCGATCCGATCCTCCCCTTCGCGTACCCGTTCAGTCGCGTCGACGACGTCGGTCTCGACGCGCGCACGGTGGGGCGGGTGCGCGATCTCTACGCCGCCAAGGTCACCTTCGTCGACCGCTGGATCGGACGCCTGCTCGACAAGCTGGACGAGCTCGACCTGCTCGAGTCCACGCTGGTCTACCTGATCAGCGACCAGGGGATCGCGCTCGGCGAGCAGGGGCTGATCGGCACGACGCTCGATCCCGGGCGCGAGGAGGTCTACGAGGTTCCCCACATGATCCGCGACCCTGGCGGGCGCCGGGGCGGCGACACCAGCGACTACTTCGCGATGACCCACGACGTCGCGCCGACGCTGCTCGCGCACATGGGGATCACGGCTCCCGGCAAGATGGGAGGCGAGGACCTCACGGCGCTCTTCGACGACGACCCACCGACGCTCGCGCGCCCCCACTTCACGACGGCCTTCGAGCGGGAGATCCTCGTCGGCGACCACCGCTGGCTGCTCACCGCCGACAGTCGCGGGAACAAGAAGAACCTCTACGACACCGACGAGGACGACATCTCCGAGCGCGAGGAGGGTGAGCTGCGCGAGGAGTCGGAGATCGCCAACAGGCTGTGGCTCGAGGCCGTCGACGACGCCGGCGGCACGATGCCGCTGTTCGGCGAGCAGGGTGCGATCCGCCCGCCGCCGGAGCGCAAGGAGGACGAGGACCTCGACTTCGACGCGGACGACCCCGAGGATCTCGACGCCGGCGACGACGACTTCAAGATCCCCGATGGCTGAACCCGCCGCGGCCGCCATTCCCGTGCCCGGCGCGGGCGGGCGCGTGAACCCTCCGATCGAGGAGCTGCAGGCA
>JBPCPD010000071.1:0-4336 GCA_050999535.1 Thermoleophilaceae bacterium | reverse complement strand
AGGCCGGTGGCCCGCCCGTGCAGTCGGCGGGACAGATCGCCGACCTCGGCGGGGGCGGGCTGATGGCCGCCTATGCGATCCTCGCCGCGCTGCGGGAGGCCGAGCGCTCGGGCGAGGGCCAGCTCGTGGACGTCTCGATGGCCGATGGCGCGCTGTCGTGGCTGTCGATGGCCGCGGCCTCCTACCTCGCCGACCGCCGCGTGCCGCAGCGCGGGTCGGAGAGCCTGACCGGCGGGTTCGTCTGCTACCGGCCCTACGCCTGCGCCGACGGCCACGTCACGATGGCGGCGCTCGAGCCGAAGTTCTGGGCGGCGTTCTGTGTCGGCGTCGGGCGAGAGGACCTGCTCGACAAGGCCTTCGAGGCGCCGGGCTCGGACGCCCACCGCGCGGTCGAGGCGGTCTTCCGCGCGCGTACCCGCGCCGACTGGAAGGCCTTTGCCGACGAGCACGACTGCTGCCTCGAACCGGTGCTCGACCTCGGCGAGGCGCTGGCCTCCGAGCTGGTGCGCGAGCGCGACATGGTCGTCGACCTCGACCAGCCCGGCGCGGCCGAGCCCGTGCGGCTGCTCTCGCACCCGGTCAAGCTCTCGCGCACGCCGGGCGTTCCGCAGGGCCCGGGTCCGGCGCTCGGCGAGCACACGCGCGAGGTGCTCGCGGGCCTCGGCTATGGCGCGGAGAAGATCGCCGAGCTGGAGCGCTCCGGCGCTGCGGCCGGTCTGGCGGCCGGCCCGCAGGCCCCGTTCACGGCATGAGCGTTTCGGGGCCGAGCGGTGAGAACGGCCTGCTGCGGATGCGCGCAGCGGCGTCAGCGCGGGAACGATCAAGCACTACCTGTGCGCGAGGGGCTGCTGGGCGACGCTCCCGGCTCGTGGATGTGCTCGCCCAGGGGATCGGGAACCCCCTCAGCTTGGCGCGCGTGGCTGTCTCCGACGCTCGATCCAATCCGGTCGGCCCTGGTGCGCTCAGCTTGGATCTCGGTCGAGCAGGGGCCGCGATCGTCGAGCTGCGGGGCGTATCAGTGCTTGGGGAGGTCAGCGCTTCCGCATGGCGTACGTGTCGGTCACGTAGCGCAGCGCCACCTCGGGGCGGGCGCCGATCAACTCGCGCACGCGCTCGAGGACTGAGCCGCGTTCGTCCGCGGGCAGGTTCACGATCCAGCTCCACAACGCGACCAGCGTCATGAAGTCCTCCGGAGCCAGCCGGTGTGCGACGGCCGCCTCTGGGTACGACGGCCGCGCGCGGTCGTAGGCAGCGGCTGACGCTGCGAAGTCGGTCAGCGCACGTGGATCGACTGCCACGAAGCGTGCCTCAGCCCGGCTCGAGCCAGTTCTCGACTCGCAGATCCGGGACCCGCGCGAAGTGGCGGACATTGCCGGTGATCAGAGTCAGGTCGCGCGAGAGCGCGATTGCGGCGATCCTGAGGTCCGGCTCATCCAGCTTCCGGCCGTGCGTCTCGAGCTCCGCCCGGATGCGGGCGTAGATCCTGGCTGCGGGCTCGTCGAACGGCAGGACTGCGCCCGCCGATCGAATCAGGCCCTCGACTCGCTGCGCGAGCCGCGCGTCGTCGTGCCTGACCGCCCCGTAGACGAGCTCGCCCAGGGTGACGGACGTGGTGCATTGCTCCGTCGGTGGCAATGCCGCAAGGCGCCGGCGGAGGTGCGCCGGCGGCGCGGGACGAATCAGCGCGCTGAGGACGTCCGTGTCGAGGCAGTACACCTCAACCGAGGTCCGGAGCCGGACGATCGCGTGCGCTGCGCCGCAACGCCACGACCTCCCCCATCGTCTCGTCGAAGTTCTCGATGTCCGCCAGCGCACCGGCGAGCGCCGCGAAGCCCGTCAGTGGCTTCGTCGGCGCGTCCGGCGGGAGGTCCGCGGGAGGCACCAGCGCCACGGCCGGCTTCCCCCGCCGCGTGACCACGATCCGCTCACCCCGCGCGACACGATCGAGCAGCTCGGAGAAGCGTCGCTTCGCGTCCGCGACGCTGAGCGCCTCGATGCTCATCTGCCCGTCAATGTCATCGTGACATCGAAGGCTACCAGCGCGCGCCGAGGACTCGCCTCACCGCTTCGCGAGGCGCCGCCGGCTGGCGGTCGGCGCGGGCACGTAGTCGGCGCGCTCGAGGCCACCGCGCACCAGCCGGCCGGCGAGGCGAGCCACGAGCAGCCCGGCGACCAGCAGCACCAGCGCGCCGCCGAGGCGTGGCAGGAAGCCACCGAGCGCCTCGCCCGCGCCGTCGAGCACGGTCACCGCCAAGAGATCCGCGCCGCTCATCGCCCGCTCCTCCGGGTGCCGCCGATCAGTCCCGCGAGGCCGTCGAGGACTGCCGCCGCGATCATGCCCGCGACGCGCAGCGGCGCGCGGATGATCTGCTGCACCCGCGCCGCGCGCACGACCCGGCGCACGAGCCCTCGCTCGACCGGCTCGCGATCGGCCGGGCGCAGCAGCGCGAGGTGGTCGTCGAGACGACGCTCGGCGGCGGGGGAGGAGGGCGGTGGGGCCTCGTCGTTCACTCGGGCAGCTCCCAGTCGTAGGTGTTCGAGCGCATGATCTCGACCATCTCGCCGCGCGCTCGATGAAGGCGGCCCTTGACCGTGCCGACCGGACACTCGGCGACCTGCGCGATCTCGTCGTAGGCGAGGCCCTCGATGTCGCGCAGGACGATCATCGCGCGGTGCTCGGGGCGCAGCTGGCCCAGCTTGAGCTCGAGACGGTCGCGCCGCTCGCTGTCCTCGAGCGCCCCCGCCGGCTGTCGCTCGGGGCTCGGCCGGGCGTCAGGAGCGTCGAGATCGGCCGGCGCGCCGGCGGGCTCGGGGACCCGGTGGGCGAGCGTGTCGAGCGCTGTGTTGTGCACGATCTGCAGCAGCCAGGCGCGGAAGGCGCCCTCGCCGCGGAACCGTCCCAGCCGGTGGAAGGCACGCAGGAACGCGTCCTGGGAGACGTCGTCGGCGACGTCGCTGCCGACGACGCGCGCCGCCACTCGGTGCACGACCGCACCGTGGCGCTCGACCAGAGCCTCGAACGCCTGCAGGTCTCCCGACCGGGCGCGCTCTACCAGCTTCGGTCGGGATCCATAGCGCGCGTGCAGGCTACCGAGCCCGAGTTGCGCTCGGGGGTGCTGACGCTGTGCACCTCACTGGGACGCCTGCGGGCGCCGATCGGTTACAGCGAACGGGGGCCGTAACTTTGGGCCGACGGCCTCTGTCGCAGGATCGAGAACCTCCCGTGCGATCCCGACGAAAGGCAGCACATGCACCTCGCAGCACTGAAGATCTCGGATTCGATTCAGACGGGGTTGGACGCGTTCTTCGCGTTCCTGCCCAACCTGCTCGCCTCCCTGGTGATCCTGATCATCGGCTACCTCGTGGCCAAGATCATCAAGGGCATCGTGCGTAAGGCGCTCGAGAAGCTCGGGCTCGATCAGAAGCTCCAGGAGTCCGACGCGAGTCCGTACGTCGAGCGGGTGATGCCCGACGCGAGTCCAGCCAACGGAATCAGCCGTGTCGTCTTCTACATCGTGTTCGTGTTCGTGCTGACCGCGGCGATCGGCGCGTTGAAGATCCCTGCGGTCACGACGTTCATGAACCAGGTGCTGGCCTACCTGCCGAATGTGATCGCGGCGATCGTGATCTTCGTGGTTGCGGCGGCGATCGCGGGCGCGGTCGCGGGTGGCGTGGCAAAGTTGCTCGGTGACACCCCGACGGGCAAGATCGTCGCGGCGGCGATTCCCTCGCTCGTCATGTTGATCGCGGTGTTCATGATCCTCAACCAGTTGAAGATCGCCCCGGAGATAGTGCAGATCACCTACACGGCGCTGCTGTTCTCGGTGGCACTGGCTTCGGCGCTGGCGTTCGGGCTCGGCGGCCGCGAGGTCGCGGCGAACATGCTCGGCGATGCCTATCGCAAGGGCCAGGAGCAGAAGGGCCAGGTCAAGGCAGACCTGCAGACCGGCCGCGAGCGCGGGCAGGAGCAGGCCCAGCGCGGCAAGGAGCGCGCCCAGCGCGAGGTCGGCGACGACGAGGGCACCGGCTCCTCCCGCTCGCGGTAGCGCCCCGGAGGGAGTCAGGAGAGCACGATGGCCAAGACAGACAGCGGGCGGTCCCGGAGGGCGCGTTACGGCGGTGCCTCCGATCATCCTCGGGACGCTGCTCGCGGCGATCCTCGGCGGCAAGGCCGGCGACCGCTGCCAAGAAATCGGGCAGCGGGTGCGCGCGGGCGTCACGCCGATCGCGCGCTATGTGGCTGGTGGGGGGGCGGGATGAGGGAGTTCGTCAACGCGGCGAATGTGATGACCAGCGCCAGCCTCGCGGCCGGGGTGGCCGCGTTGATGTTGATCGG
>JBPCPD010000195.1:0-10205 GCA_050999535.1 Thermoleophilaceae bacterium | reverse complement strand
GAACAGCGACGCTCGTACGACCGACACCTTTTCGTACGCTCCCTATGACGGTTGCCGCCGAGCAGATGATCCGGTAGTCGCAGAACGAGCAGATCTCCTCTGACGGCGTCGGCTGGAAGTCGTGGCGGGCGATGCCCGCGCCGATCTCGGCGACCGTGGTGCGGACGCGCTCGAGCTCGTCCTCGGTGTGGGCGACGGGCACCTTCTCGCCGCTCATCACGTACAGGTAGCTCTGAGCGGAGGTCTCGATCTGCCACGACTCGCGCGCGCCCATCTGGTAGAGCGAGAGCTGCACGTCCTCGCGCAGCTGGCGTTCGGTGCGCGCCTTGCCGGTCTTGTAGTCGATCAGCTCGTAGCCGCCGTCGGGGTGGCGGTCGATGCGATCCACCCGCCCGCGCACGAGGTGCCCGCCGAGCGTGAACGAGAAGCTGCGCTCGAACCACACCGGGTCGGCGGGCGACTGCAGCGTCTGCTCCCAGTAGCGGTCGAGCGCGTCCAGCGCGCGCTCGCGGAACTGCAGCTCGTCGTCGGAGTCGCCGAAGCCACCGCGCCGCCACGAGCCCTCGAACAGCTCCATCAGCTCCTCACGCGTGCCGCCGGTGTGCTGATGGAAGCGCTCGAGCACCTGGTGCAGGGCGATGCCGAAGCGCTGGTGGATCGTCGCCTCCTGCGGAATCCTGAAGACCCGCGCGAACTTGTACTTGAGCGGACAGATCCGGTAGGTCTCGATATCCGACGCGGACAGCATCAGCCCGTCGGGCGAGCCGCGACGGCGCGGGATGAACGGATCCAGCGACGGCTCGGCCGTGCTCGCCTCGCCGGGGGCCGGGCGCCCCTTCGGGTCGCGCGCGGGGTCGCGCAGCCAGTCATCGAGCGGCGACGCCTCGAGCGCCGCGCGCTGCTCGGCGCCGGCGCCCTGCGCGAGCAGCGCGTTGACCTCCGCGATCGCCTCGCCCAGCGGCTGGCCCGCGCTCGAGCGCTCGATCAGCGCCGCCACCTTGATCAGCTCGAGGTAGTGCCCGACCGCGTGGGCGACGTCGGCGCCGGCGTCGAGGCGCATCTCTCCGAGCCGCCCGCCCGCGCGCTGGACGACCTCGAGCAGCTCGTCGCGCATGCCCGCGAAGGCGGCGTGCAGGCCCTCCGCAGGGCCGAAGAGCTCCTCCTCGACCGCCTCCTCATCGGCGCCGGCGGCGGCGCGCGCCTGCTCGTAGAACGGCGACGGGCGAGCGGGCGCGCCGCCCTCGTGGTCGGCCCAGGCGAGCACCACCTGCGTGGTCGCGCGCGTCATCGCGACGTGCAGCAGGCGGCGCGTCCAGGCAGCGTGGTCACCGCGCGTCGCCACCCGTTCGCGCAACAGCTCCCCGGGGATGTCCGCGGCGGCGACCGGCTCGCGGCCGGGAAGCGAGTCGGCGCTCAGGCCGACGACGAAGGCGTGGTCGACCTCGAGGCCCTTGGCGGCATCGAAGGCGACGATGCGCACCGCCGGCGCCGCGAGCGGCTCGCCGGCTTCGTCCTCGCGCAGCCCTGAGTCGGCGACCGCGCGCAGGTAGCGGGTGAAGTCGCGCGCGCTGGCCCCACGCTCGCGGCGCACGAAGGCGCTCGCCAGCTCGGGCAGGCGGGCGATCGTGCGCAGGCGCTGCACGGTGTCGGCCTGGGTCGCGAAGACCTGCAGGCGGCGGACGCCGATGCGCTCGATCAGCCGGAGCACGAAGCGGTCGGGACGGTGGTGCTCGTACGCGCTCGCGGCCCCGCGATAGAGGTGCAGGAACGCCTGGGCGCGGTCGCGGCCCTCGGGCGTCAGCTGGGGACCCTCGAGCGCTGCGGCGACGGCGGCCGGCATGTCGAGCTTGCGCCTGCGCGCGAGCTGGGTCAGGCGCGCGACGTCGACCGAGTGCAGCCCGATCGGAGGCCGCGAGAGCGCGCGTACCGCCGCGCCCGAGTCGCCGGGGTCGGCCAACAGGCGCAGCCACGCGAGCACGTCGCGGACCTCGGCGCGCTGGAAGTAGGCCTGAGGGCCCGTCAGCCGGGATGCCACCGCGCGCTCCTCGAGCGCCGCCAGCACCGCGGGCCCCTCGCGTTCCGTGCTGCGCACGATCACCGCGATCCGGTCCGCCTCGACCCCGTCGGCGAGCAGCCGCTCGGCCTCGCGCGCCACGGCCTGCGCCTGGGCGCGCTCGGAGGTCGCGCGCCAGCAGCGCAGCGTGCCGCCCTCGGAACCCTCCAGCCCGTTGCCGAGCCGGCCCTCCAGCGGGGCCACGACGGCTTCGGCGGCGGCGAGGATGCGACTGCCACAGCGCAGGCTCCGTGCCAGGCGCACGACGGTCGCCTCGCCAAAGGCGCGCTCGAAGTCGCGCAGGTTCTTCTGCGCCGCGCCGCGGAAGCGATGGATGGCCTGGTCGTCGTCACCGGCGACGGTGACCGCATGCCGCCCCTCGCAGAGCAGCCCGAGCAGCATCGTCTGGGCGGGGTTGGCGTCCTGGTACTCGTCGACGAGTACGTGGTCGAAGCGCCCGCTGACGCGCTCGCGCACGTGCGGACGCTCGTGCAGCAGGCGGAAGGCCCGCAGGACCAGGTCCCCCGAGTCGAGCGCCCCGCGCGCCTCGAGCAGGCGCTCGTGCGCGGCGTAGAGCAGGGCGAACTCGTGTGCGCGGGCGGCGCGCGCGCGCTCGGCATCATCCCCGGCGCGCGCGCCCTCGAGCGTGCGCTGCGCATGGGAGAGCAGCACCTCGCAGCCGATCATCTCCTCCTTGAGCCGGTCGATCTGCCCGACGAAGCCGGCGAGCAGGGGCGCCGGGTTGCCGCGGATCTCGTGATGGCGCAGCTGCAGCTCGTCGATGCGGTCGAGCAGCAGCGCGACGCGGTCGGGCGCGGTGACCGGGGCGAAGTCGGGGTCGAGTCCCGCCTCGAGCGCCTCCTCGCGCAGGACGCGCTCGCACAGCGAGCGGAAGGTCTCGACGTTCAGCTCCTCGTACGGCGGTGTGACGAGCTCCTCGATGCGCGCGCGCAGCGCGCTCGCGGCGGCCGGGCCGAGGGTCAGCGCGAGCACCCGGTGGGCGGGCGTGCCGTGCTCGGCGATCCAGGCGAAGCGGCGCATGAGCACATGGGTCTTGCCGCTGCCTGCGCCGCCGAGCACGAGCAGCGGACCACCGGCGTGGACGACTGCCGCGTGCTGAGAGCCGGTCAGGCCGTCGAGCGGGGCGGGCACCCCGCTCAGGATAGGCCGGTCAGCTGCGCGCGCCGAAGGTGGTGGTGTAGGTGGCGCTGACCCGGCCCGCCTCGACCGGCGTGCCGGCCAGGACGCCGATGCCGAGCTCCCGGAAGCGGGGATCGAGGATGTTGCGCCGGTGGCCGGGGCTGTGCATCCAGGAACGCATGATCTGGCGCGGAGTGCTGCGGCTGCCGCCGCCCCAGGCGAGGTTCTCGCCGACGAGCCACCGGCGTGCGCCGCGCATGTAGCCGACGCGGTTGAGCCGGTCCGCGACGTCGCCGCCGCTGCGCGAGACGTGGGCGAAGTAGTGCCGGCGGACCATGTCGCCGGTGTGGGCGCGAGCCGCGCTCGAGAGTCGCCGGTCGAGGCTCAGGCGACGCAGGCCGCGCCGGCTGCGCTCGTGGTTGAGCAGGCAGACGGTCGTGCGGGCGAGCTCGGCGCGCGCTGCCTGACCGGGCCGCGCGTCGGCGCCCGCACAGGAGGCCGAGGCGCCGGCGGGCGCGACGAGCGCCAGCGAGCAGGCGAGCGTGGCGAGTGCGGCGAGTGCGGCGATGCGGTGGCGGGAGAGCATGCCCCTCCTCTCGGTCCGCGGACCTCCGCACCGGCCATCGGCAGCTCCGTATTAGTACATCCGTCCTCGAGTCAGGTGTGCCAGGCACAATCGTCGGGTGCCCGCAGCGATGCCCCCCGCCCCCGCGCCGATGCTCGCGCGTACCGGTCCGCTGCCCGCCGACGGCGCCGGGTACGGCTACGAGGTCAAGTGGGACGGCGTGCGCGCTGTCGCGAGCATCGCGGCCGGCGGGCTCGGCCTGCGTGCGCGCAGCGGCAGCGACATCGCGGCGCGCTACCCGGAGGTCCAGCCGCTCGCGCACGCGCTCGCGCCTCGCGAGGTGATCCTCGACGGCGAGATCGTCGCCCTCGATGCCCAGGGCAGGCCGAGCTTCGAGCGCCTCCAGTCGCGCATGCACCTCGGCTCAGCGGCCGCCGTCTCGCGCCGCCTGCGCGACTCGCCGGTCACCTACGTCGTCTTCGACCTGCTCTTCGTCGACGGCGCCGCAACGCTTTCGCTGCCCTACCACGAGCGACGCGAGCTGCTGGCCGCCCTCGAGCTGCAGGGTCCGGCCTGGCGCGCGCCCGTGCACCGAGAGCACGACGGCGCCGCGCTGCTGGCGGCGACCGCCGAGCAGGGGCTCGAAGGGATCGTCGCCAAGCGCCTCGACTCCCACTACGAGCCGGGCAGGCGCTCGGGCGCCTGGATCAAGGTCAAGAACCACGCCACCCAGGATGTCGTGATCGGCGGCTGGACGCGCGGGCAGGGATGGCGCGCGCGCAGCCTCGGCGCGCTGACCGTCGGGACCCACGACGTGGGGTCCGAGCACGCGTCGCAGCGCCGCGAGCCCCAGCGGCTGCTCTACGCAGGACGCGTCGGCAGCGGCTTCAACGCCGCCACACTGGACGAGCTCGGCGCGCTGCTGGAGCCGCTGCGCCGTGATCGCTCCCCGTTCACGGGCCGCCAGCCACCGCGCGCGAGCACGACGTTCGTCGAGCCGCTGCTGATCGCCCGCGTCGAATTCTCCGAGTGGACGGCGAGCGGCACGCTGCGCGCACCCGTCTACAAGGGGCTGCGCGACGACGTCGAGCCCGGCGCGGTGGTGCGCGAGGGCTGAGGGCCGGCGCGGCTCGCCGCTGCGCGCGCAAATCCGCTTGCCTCGGTTGCGCGGATCGCGGATCCGGGTACCGTGGCCCCTTCATGGCGCGCTCGATCTGGAGCGGGGCGATCAATTTCGGCCTCGTCAACATCCCCGTCAAGCTCTACAGCGCGGTCTCGCGCAAGACCGTGCGCTTTCATCAACTCGACGGACGCACCGGAACGCGCATCCAGCAGAAGCGCGTCAATCCCGGGAGTGGCGAAGAGGTGCCCTACGAGCAGCTGGTCAAGGGCTACGAGCTCAGCCCGGATCGCTACTTGGTGATCGAGCCCGAGGAGCTCGACTCGGTCGAGCCGAAGAAGACCCGCTCGATCGAGATCGAGGACTTCGTTGAGCTCGACCAGATCGACCCGATCTTCTACGACCACCCGTACTACCTCGCCCCGGGTCCCGGGGCGGCCAAGGCGTATGCGCTGCTGCTGCAGGCGCTGCGCGAGACCGAGCGCGTCGGGATCGCGCGCGTGGTGATCCGCTCGAAGGAGCAGCTGGTCGCCATCCGGCCGCACGAGCACGTGCTGACGATGGAGACGCTGCTCTTCGGCGACGAGGTCGTGGCGCCTGACGCGCTCGATGAGCTGCCCGGCGTCGAGGAGGTCCAGGCGGGCGAGCGCGAGGTTGCGATGGCGCGTCAGCTGATCGACTCGCTGGCGACCGACTTCGACCCGTCGCGCTACCGCGACACCTATCGCGACCGCGTGCTCGAGCTGATCGAGGCCAAGGCCGAGGGCCAGGAGATCTCGGTAGCGCCCGCGGAGGAGGAGCCCGCCGCGGTGCCGGATCTGATGGCCGCGCTGGAGGCGTCGATCGCCTCGGCAAAGCGCCAGGGCGGCGGCTCGAGCGCGCCGGCGAAACCGTCGGCCTCCAACGGCTCCAAGCGCGCCGCCGGCGCCAACGGCACCGGCAAGGCCAAGAGCAGGCCCGAGCCCAAGGGCAAATCCGAGTCCAAGGGCAAGGCCGAGTCCAAGGGCAAATCCGAGTCCAAGGGCAAGGGCAGGACAAAGAGCGCGAGCGCCTCGAAGCGATCGTCGGGCTCGGCGAAGGCGTCCGCCGGCAAGCAGCAGAGCGCCGCGAAGCAGAGCGGGGGCACCTCCAAGGCGGCCTCCCCGCGCAAGCGCGCCGGCGCCAAGAAGTAGGTGGCCACGGCCGCGCTGGAGGTCGAGGTCGAGGGCCGGCGCCTGCGGCTGAGCAACCTCGACAAGGTGCTGTTTCCGGCCACCGGCTTCACCAAGGGCCAGGTCATCGACTACTACACGCGCGTGGCGCCGGCGGTGCTGCCCCACCTGCGCGGGCGCGCGCTGACCCTGCGGCGCTATCCGAACGGCGTCGACGCGGGCCACTTCTTCGAGAAGCAGAAGCCAAGCCACGCGCCCGACTGGGTGCGCAGCGCGACGATCCAGGCCGGCGACCGCGCGATCGACTTCGTCCTCTGCGACGACCTGCCGACGATCGTCTGGCTCGCCAACCTCGCCGATCTCGAGCTGCACCCCTCGCTGGCGCTGGCGAGCGACCCCGACCGGCCGACCGTGCTCGCCTTCGACCTCGACCCCGGGGCCCCGGCCGGGCTGGCGGAGTGCTGCGAGGTTGCGGTCGCGCTGCGCGAGGTCCTCGAGCAGCTCGGCCTGTCCTGCGTGCCCAAGACCTCGGGGGGCAGTGGAATGCAGATCTACGCGCCGCTCGACGGCGGCGCGACCTACGCGGCGACCAAGCCCTTCGCTCACGCGATCGCGCGGCTGCTCGAGTCGCGCATGCCGGAGCAGGTCGTCTCCGCGATGGCCAGGCGCGAGCGTACCGGCAAGGTCTTCATCGACTGGAGCCAGAACGATCGCCACAAGACGACGGTTGCCGTCTACTCCCTCCGCGGCCGCGAGCGCCCGACGGCTTCGGCGCCGCTGGACTGGGGTGAGGTCGAGCGGGTCGCGGGCGGCGCCCCGGCCGGCGAGCTGGTCTTCGAGGCGCCGGCGCTGCTGGAGCGCGTGGTCGGCCGCGGCGACCTGTTCGCCGCTGTGCTGGCGGACGGGTGCCCGCTGCCCGAGCTCTGAGTACTACCGTTGCGCGGCGATGGTCGACTGGACGCTCGCCCGCCAGGTGGCGCGCTTTGCCGCGCGCGACGACGACGGCGTGCAGCTCGGCACCGACCTGCCCGCGCTCGCGCGCGAGCTCGAGCAGCCCGTCGCCGCGCACGTCGGACTGGGTGACGAGTCGGCCCCTGCCCCGCCGGCCGAGGTCGTCGGACGAGCCGAGTGGGCCGAGGCCAACCTCGACTCGCTGGCGCGGATGCTCGCGCCGGTCAGCGACCGCCTCGAGCGGCGCCTGGGCGCGGCCGGGCCGTTCGCCGGCGCGCTGCGCCTCAGTGCGGGGATCACGCTCGCCGCCGAGGTCGGCCTCGTGACCGGCTACATGGCTCAGCGCGTGCTCGGCCAGTACGAGCTCTCGCTGCTCGCCCCCGAGATCGCCCCACGGCTGCTGTTCGTCGCGCCCAACCTCGATCGCGCCGTCGTCGATCTCGGCGTCGACCGCGTGGGCTTCCTGCGCTGGGTGACGATCCACGAGCTCGTGCACGCGCGCCAGTTCCAGGGCGTGCCGTGGCTGGCCGGCCACCTCGGCGGGATGCTGCGCGAGTACCTGGCGACCGCGGACGTGCGCATCGACCGCGGCGCCGCCGGCGGCCTGCCGAGGATGCCCAACCCGGGCCAGCTTGTCGAGCGCTTCCGCGAGGGCGGGCTCGCGGCGCTGGTGCAGTCGCCCGAGCAGCGCGCCCTGCTCGACCGCGTGCAGGCGGCGATGGCACTGGTCGAGGGCCACGCCGAGCACGTCATGGACGCGCTCGCGCCCGCGCTGGTTCCCGGCTACGAGCCGATGCGCGCGGCGATGGACCGCCGTCGCGCGGGTCGCTCGGCACCGGAGCGCATCCTGCAGCGCCTGCTCGGACTCGATCTCAAGCTGCGCCAGTACGAGCGCGGCAAGGCGTTCTGCGACGCGGTCGTGGCCGTTGGCGGCCTCGAGCTGCTTCACCGGGCCTGGGAAGGCCCCCGGGCGCTGCCCACCCTGGCCGAGATCGACGCTCCGGCCGCGTGGATCGCGCGCGCTTCTGCCGCCGGCCTGAGCCCGGGCTGAGGCGGCCGGCGCACATCGTTCGCGCAGTCCCGGGATCGGAGGTTTACAAACGTGCGTTCGAAGGTATACGTCTACTGACGTTAGATATAATAAGCTTACGTCTGTACAGAGCATCAACGAGAGGGGCCCACTTCCATGGCCGCAGAGACTTCCACCCAGCGACGCGCAGCAGGCAAGAAGGCCGCCGCTACCCGTAAGCGCAACGCCGCCGCCGGTGGCGCCAAGAGCACTCGCTCAGCCGCCAAGGGCACCGCGACCTCGGCTCGCCGCACCGCGGCCGACTCGAAGCGCACCCAGAGCGCGGCCAAGCGCACCGCCACGACCGCACAGCGCACCGCCAAGACCGGCGCCGACGCGGGCGTCCTGAGCGCCGAGGCGCTCGCGCTGCAGGCCGAGCGTGCCGTGCTGATCCCGGTCGGTGCCGCGCTGACCGTCCGCGACAACGTGGTCGAGGCCGTCAAGCCCTACACCAAGCTCGAGACCGCCGAGAAGGAGATCTCGAAGCTGCAGCGTCAGGTCAAGACCGACCTCCGTCGCTTCGAGCGCCGGGGCGCCACCGCCCGCAACCGGTTCCAGCGTCAGGTCAAGCGCAGCCGCACGCGCGTCGAGCGAGAGCTGCGCCAGCGCCGCACCCAGGCGACGCGCGTGGTCAAGCGCAACCGCCGCGAGGCGGCGACCCAGGTCCGGGCCGCGCGCCAGGATGTGGGGCGCTCGATCGACGAGGTCCAGAAGAGCGCCGACAACGCGCTGAAGACGGTTCAGGAGCAGGTCAACGCGTAGAGGAGGGCCTCGCCGCGGTGCTCTCGCCCGATGAAGGGATCCACTTCCACTTCCCCCCGACCGGACGGAGAGCCGGGACCGGGGTGAGACTGCCGACCTCATACCTCCGTCGGCAGTAAGCAGTACCCCTCCCCCCTCACCGGCGGGGCCCTTCATCGGGCCCCGCCGGCTTTTGTCGCCTCTGCCAGAATGTCGGCTCATGCCCAGCGAGCAACAGATCACCGACGCCCTTCGCAACGTCATCGATCCTGAGCTGCACCGCGACATCGTCGAGCTCGGGATGGTGCGCTCGATCGACAGGGTCGAGGGCGGCCGGGTCGAGGTCAAGATCTCGCTGACCACTGCGGGCTGCCCGATCCGCTCCTCCTTCGAGGCCGCGGTCGCCGAGCACGTCGGCAAGCTCGACGGAGTCAGCTCGGTCGGGACCTCCTTCGATGTCCTCTCGCCGGACGAGAAGCAGGCCCTCCAGCAGCGCCTCGGACGCTCCGGCGGGCTGCCGCAGGGAGCCCTGGCGCGGGTCACGAACGTCATCTGTGTCGGCTCGGGCAAGGGCGGCGTCGGCAAGTCGACGGTGACCGCCAACCTCGCGGCGGCGCTGCAGCTGGAGGGCAAGAGCGCCGCGGCCCTCGACGCCGACGTCTGGGGCTACTCGATCCCGCGCATGCTCGGAGTCCACGGCCGGCCGAGCATCACCGGCGAGCGCAAGATCATCCCGCTCGAGGGCGCCGGCGGGGTCAAGGCGATCTCGATCGAGTTCTTTCTCGAGCGCGCCGACCAGGCGATCACCTGGCGCGGGCCGATGCTCCACAAGGCGATCCGTCAGTTCCTCGAGGACGTCGACTGGGGCGAGCTCGACTACCTGCTGATCGATCTGCCCCCCGGGACCGGCGACGTCTCGATGACGCTGGCCCAGCTGCTGCCCCAGGCGCAGTTCACGATCGTCACGACGCCCCAGCCGGCCGCCCAGAAGGTCGCCAAGCGCGCCGCTGAGACTGCCCTGCGCTACGACCTGGACATCCTCGGGGTGATCGAGAACATGTCGGGCTTCACGACCCCGTCGGGCGAGCGCTTCACGATCTTCGGCGAGGGCGGCGGCCAGCAGCTCGCCGACGAGCTCGAGGTCCCACTGCTCGGCAAGATTCCCCTCCAGGAGGAGCTGCGCGTGGCGTCTGACGAAGGCCTACCGCTCGTGCTCGATGATCCCGACGCCCCGGCGGCCCATGCGCTGTTCCACGCCGCGCGCGGGATGATCGCCGCCACGCCGCAGGGGATCGGCGTCCTTCAGGCCCCGTTGGGTCCCGTTCCGGCGGCGGTGGGCGCGGGGCCAGGCGACGCGCTGTCGACGGGTCCCCCCGGGTTTTTGCTTGTTGGTTGTCCCCAGGGGGGGGGCGGTG
>JBPCPD010000134.1:0-7015 GCA_050999535.1 Thermoleophilaceae bacterium | reverse complement strand
AGACGGCGGCGAGGGAGGCCTCGATCTGCTTGCCGCGCGCGGCTTGTCCGAGCGAGATCTCGACTTCGACGCCGGCCTCGCCTCCCTGGACGGCAGTCGGGCCACCGCCGCCGCCGCCGAACGGGTCGCCGCCGAAGAACGCCTCGAAGATGTCCGAGAACGATCCGAAGCCCTGCCCGCCCCCGGGCTGGAAGCCACGCGAATCGAGCCCGTCCCACCCGTGACGGTCGTAGACTGCACGCCGGTCGGCGTCAGAGAGCACCTCGTAGGCTTCCGCGGCGGCCTTGAACTTCTCCTCGGCCTCGGGGTCGTGGCTGTTGACGTCGGGGTGCAGCTCGCGCGCGACGCGGCGGAAGGCCTTCTTGATCTCTCCCTCGCCGGCACCGCGCGGGACCCCGAGCAGCTCGTAGGCGTCGGACTTCACCGGTCGTAGACCTCAGCGACGAAGCGCGACAGCTCCGCCGCCGCCTGGCGCACCGCTACGACGGCATGCGGGTAGTCCATGCGCATCGGGCCAAGCACGCTGACCGCGCCGAGGTTGCGCCGCGCGACGCCGTAGTTGGCAGCGACCATGCTCAGCGAGCGCAGCTCGGGCGCCTCGTGCTCGCGCCCGATGCGCACGTAGACGCGCGGCTCGGTGAGCGAGGCGCGCAGCACCGAGAGCAGGACGACCCGGCGCTCGAGCACGCCCATCAGGTCGGAGAGCTGGGACAGCTCCGGGAAGCGGTGCTCGGACAGCAGCCGCGCCGCGCCATCGACGAACAGGGTGTCGCCCGCCGTGTCCTCGAGCCCGGTGAAGGCCGGCGCGAGCGTCTCCAGGAAGGCGCGCTCGCCGAAGCCCAGATCGGGGTCCGCGAGCGCGCGTGCGAGCATCCGCGAGCCGACCGCCATGCCGCCCAGCGCCTCGTTGAGGTAGCTCCCCGCCCAGTCGACAAGGCCCGAGTCGAGCGGCTCGGGGTAGGAGATCAGGCGCTTGGTGACCCCGCCGGTCGAGGTGATCACGACCACCATCGCGACCTGAGGCTGCAGCGGCAGCACCTCGACGCGGTGGATCGTCGCGGTGTCGATCGGCGGCGCCGAGACGAGCGCGAGCAGGTTGGTCACCTGCGACAGCTGCTCGGTGGTCGCGCGCATGGCACCCTCGACCTCGCGCTGGATGGCGGTCAGCGCGACGGGCTTGGGCGGCGCGGGCAGGTCGCCCCGCTCGAGTACCCCGTCCACGTAGCTGCGGTAGCCGATGTCTGTCGGCACGCGGCCGGCCGAGGTGTGGGGATGCTCGAGCAGGCCGAGCTCTTCGAGGCGCGCGAGCTCGGCGCGGACGGTGGAGGGTCCCCACGGGACGTCCTGCTGGTCGGCGAGCCAGCGCGAGCCCACCGGGCCGTCGAGCTTGCGATGGCTCTCACAGACCTTTCCCAGGATGAAGCTCTGGCGAGTGGTGATCTGCACGGCTACAAGGGTACGCGGCGGCTCAGAGCGTGCCGGGCGGAGCGAGCCAGACGCTCTCGAAGTCGAGGTCGGTGCGCTCGCGGATGACGTCGTAATCGGCGTCGTAGTGCAGGATTCCGAGGTCATGGCGGTCGGCGAGGGCGGAGATGATCAGGTCCATGGGGGTCAGGCGGTGGTGCCCGGACCTCGCAAGGCCGCGCTGAGCGGCGAGCGCGTTCGTCTGCACCCGTTCGTCGATCGTGACGCTCGGCATCGACGTCAGGTCAGCGACCGTGTCGGCATGCTCGGTGGCACTCCGAGCGGAGTAGCCGGCCTCCAGCAGGAAGGGCAGGCAGACATGCAGCAGGCCCCTCTGCACCGCGTCGACGATCTCGGCGGCGCGTTCCGGGGGCAGCGCGCGCTGGCCGAGCCTCGACCAGGCGGAGTTGTCGACCAGCAGGCCTGAGCTCACCGGGGCAGGCCGATGCGCTTGGCCTCGTCGGCCAGCTCCGGATCGAGGTGCAGCTCGCCGTTGCGCAGCTTGTCGGCGAGCCGCGTGAGCGCGGCATCGCGCTGCTCGCGCTCGCCCCGCATCTGCGCAAGCTTCGTCTCGGCGCCGAGCACGACGAGCTCGGCGAGGTCGAGGCGCTGGCCGTTCAACTCGGTCCGCAGGGGGTCCAGTGCCTGCTTGACCCGCGGCGTCTCCGTGATCGCGTGACGCTTGTGCTTGGTGGGCATCCGCACCCAGTGTAACAGCGGTGTTACACGCCACGCCCCGGGGCACCGCGGCGCATCACTCGAGCCGCAGCTCGGCCTCCGCGTTCTTGATGATCTTCTTGCCGCCCTGTTCGGCGACCGTGTCGACGACCACCCGGCCCTCCCCCGCCTGCTTGACGGTCCCGCTGACGGTGATCTCCTGCTCGGGCAGGCCCATGCCGCGGAACTGAACTGACAGACGCCGCAGCGAGCGCGGATCGCCGCCGGCCGCGGCGACGTTGGCGCGTGCGACGAGCGCCATCGAGTAGAGGCCGTGGAGGATGTTCTGCGGCAGCCCGACCTGCTTGGCGAACTCGGGGTCGATGTGGATCGGGTTGAAGTCCCCCGACGCTCCCGCGTAGCGGTGCGGGAGGTACTTGTCCGGCGTGACCTTCAGCTCGGGGATCTGGTCGCCCTCCTTCACACGCCCCTCACGATGTTGGTCCAGGTGCCGCGCACGACCTCGGCGCCGTTCTGGTTGGTGGACACCGACTTGAAGACGTAGAAGCCCATGCCGCCGCGCTCCTCGATCGACTCGACCTGCGCGACGGTCGAGATCACGTCACCGGCGCAGACCGGCTCGCCCCAGACGAACTCCTGGCCGCCGTGGACCATCGCCGCGAAGTCGATGCCGACCTCGTCGTCGAAGATCGCCGGCCCCATCGCTCCGCCGCAGTAGACGACCGCGAACATCGGTGGCGCGGTGACGTCGCGGAAGCCCGCAGCCCGGGCCTGCTCGCGGTCGAAGAAGAGCTGGTCGTCGACACCGATCGCACGCGCGAACTCGCCGATCTTCTCCTTGCCGACCTCGTACTCGAAGGCGGGGAAGGACTTTCCCTGTGCGCTGGCGTCGACCGGCATCGGCCGGCAGCATAGTCTCGCGCAGCCGAAAGCCCGGGCCGGCGCGGTCGGTGGACGGCTAGGACTCCGGGTCGCCTGACCGCCCGCGCGTCCCCGGCAAGGACGTGGCGGCGCGCAGCAGGTCAGCGAGCGACACGCCCCCGATGTTGAGACCTGTCGGGGCGAGGGCACCCTCGGCCTGAACCTCGGCGACGTCGGCGTAGCCGTCGCTGCGGGGATCTCGATGGATCACCGCACGGCGCCCGTCGAGGTCGATGACCCAGTACTCGCCGACGCCCGCCGCGGCGTAGAGCGACGGCTTGCGGACGAGGTCGCGCTGCAGCGACGAGACCGAGACCTCGATCACCAGTGCGGCGGTCGCGGGGTGGTAGGGCCGCGGGGCAGCGTGGGCGATGACGGCCAGGTCCGGCTCGGGCTCTGAGCCCGCGAGCGTGAGCGGGCTCCCGACGCGCACCTGATGGCGGCCGCGATCGACGGCGTCGGTGAGCCAGTGCGCCAGCCAGGCGATCGCGTTCTCGTGGGCGGGTGTCTTCGGGCTCATGTCCGCGAGCAGGCCATCGATCAGCTCCACCCGAGCGTCCTCGCCGAACCCACCCGCCTCGATCAGACGGTGGTACTCGTCCGTCGAGAGCCGGTGGACCTGCCCGATGTCGAGCGCGGGTGCGGTGGACACAGGACCATGGTAGAGCGCTGGGACGGGCCTTTGGATCAGGCGCGCAGGCTTGCACCGCTTCCCCCGATCTCATGCGATGGCGTGCCGCCGGTCTGATGCCGCCCGCAACGCTCATGTACGCAGCGATGCGCCGTCGGAGTCGATCCCGAGTACGCAGGACAGCCCCGTCGACCGATGGATCCTCCTGCGCGCCGAGGTCGCTCGACGGGACGAGGCCCCGCCTACGCGACGTCGCGCAGGCCCTGGGCCTCGGCGAGCGACGCCAGCTTGCGCAGCGCGTGCTCCTCGACCTGGCGCGTGCGCTCGCGGGTCAGGCCGAACATGCGGCCGACCTCGTCGAGCGTGCGCGGGTGCTCGCCGAAGAGGCCGTGGCGCAGCTCGACGATGCGCCGCTCGCGGTAGGAGAGGTTCTCGAGCGCCTCGCCGAGGCGGCTGCGGGTCAGGCTCTCCATCGCGGACTCGAACGGCGACTCGGCGCCGGCGTCGGGAATCAGGTGACCGAGCTCTGCCGCGTCATCCTCGCCACCGCCGACGGGCTTGTCGAGCGAGACCGGGGCGCGCGCGGCGCGCAGCAGGAACTCGGCCTCGTCGGGCTCGATGTCCACGTTCGCCGCGGCCGTGATCTCCTCGATCGACGGATCGCGGTCACCGACCGACTCGAGCCGGCGCTGGGCGCCGTCGAGCTTCTGGAGGGTCTGGTTGATGTGGATCGGGATGCGAATCGTGCGCGACTTGTCCGCTATCGCCCGCGAGATCGCCTGGCGGATCCACCAGGTCGCGTAGGTCGAGAACTTGAAGCCCTTGCGGAAGTCGAACTTCTCGACGGCGCGCACGAGGCCGATCGAGCCCTCCTGGATCAGCTCCATGAAGTCGAGCCCCTGGTTGCGGTAGCGCTTGGCGATCGAGACGACCAGGCGCAGGTTGGCCTGGACCATGCGGTCCTTGGCCGCCAGGTCCCCGCGCTCGACGCGCTTGGCGAGGTGGATCTCCTCGGGCGCCGTGAGCAGCTTGGTCTTGGCGATGCCGTCGAGGAAGAGCTGGAGCGAGTCCAGAGTGGGATCTGGGGCGGTGGCGGTCGTGGGCACGGTCGCGAATCTACGGCCGCGTCCTAAAGCGTTCGTAAGCAGGGCACCCGCTCACCCGCGACCGTTGCCGCCCGAGTCCGAGCCGATCGTGAGCACCGACAGGAAAGCCTCCTGGGGCACCTCGACGCGGCCGACGTGCTTCATGCGCTTCTTGCCCTCCTTCTGCTTCTCGAGCAGCTTGCGCTTGCGCGTGATGTCGCCGCCGTAGCACTTGGCGATCACGTCCTTGCGCATCGGCTTGACCGACTCGCGGGCGATGACGTGCGCTCCGATCGTCGCCTGGATCGCGACCTCGAACTGCTGGCGCGGGATCTGGGTCTTCAGGCGCTCGGCGATGCCGCGCCCGACGGCGTAGGCCTTGTCGCGGTGGACGACCATCGACAGCGCATCGACCTGGTCGCCGGCGAGCAGGATGTCGAGCTTGACCAGATCGCCTTCGCGCAGGCCCGTCAGCTCGTAGTCCAGCGAGGCGTAGCCGCGCGTGCGCGACTTCAGCTGATCGAAGAAGTCGAGCACGATCTCGCCCAGCGGCAGGTCGTAGCGCAGCTGGACCCGCGCCTCCGACAGGAAGGTCATGTCCACATGGGTGCCGCGCCGCTCCTGGCAGAGCTCCATCACGGCTCCGACGCCCTCCTTCGGGCACAGGATCGAGGCCCGGATCGAGGGCTCGCGGATCGACTCGACCAGCCCGCGGTCGGGCATGTCGGCCGGTGAATGGACCGTGAGCTCGCTGCCGTCGGTGAGCGTGACCTCGTACTCGACGTTCGGGGTGGTGGCGAGCAGCTCGAGGTCGTACTCGCGCTCGAGGCGCTCACGCACGATGTCCATGTGCAGCAGGCCGAGGAAGCCGCAGCGGAAACCGAAGCCCAGCGCCTGGCTGGTCTCGGGCTCCCACGACAGCGCCGCGTCGTTGAGGGCGAGCTTCTCGAGCGCGTCGCGCAGGTCCGAGAAGCGCTCGGTGTCGACCGGGAAGAGCCCGCAGAAGACCATCGGCTTGACCTCGCGGTAGCCGGGCAGAGCCTCGGCGGCCGGCTTGGCGCGGCTGGTCAAGGTATCTCCGACGCGCAGCAGCGAGACGTCCTTGACGCCGGTGATCACGTAGCCGACCTCGCCGGCGTGCAGCGCCTCGACGGGGGTCATGCCCGGGCCGAAGAAGCCGATCTCGTCGATCTCCGCCTGCGTGCCGGTCTGCATCGCCGTGATCGCGTCGCGCTTGCGCAGGCTGCCGTCGACCACGCGGACGTAGGCGATCACGCCGCGGTAGGAGTCGAACTCGGAGTCGAAGATCAGCGCCCGCGGCGGTGCGTCGAGATCGCCCCCGGGCGGCTGCACCCGCTCGACGATCGCCTCGAGGATCTCGGTCACCCCGAGCCCCGTCTTCCCCGAGCTGCGGATGACGCCCTCCGCCGGCTCGCCGATCAGCTCGGCGATCTCGCCCGCAACCCGCTCGGGCTCGGCGCCGGGCAGGTCCACCTTGTTCAGGGCCGGGATCAGCTCGAGGCCGGCCTCGACCGCCAGGTAGGTGTTGGCCACCGTCTGCGCCTCGACGCCCTGGGAGGCGTCGACGAGTCGCAGCGCGCAGTCGCAGGCCGCCAGCGAGCGCGAGACCTCGTAGGTGAAGTCGACGTGGCCGGGCGTGTCGATCAGGTGCAGGCGGTAGGTCTGCCCGTCGCGAGCCGTGTATTCGACGCGCACGGCCTGGGCCTTGATCGTGATCCCGCGCTCGCGCTCGAGGTCCATCGAATCCAGCAGCTGTGGCCTGTGATCGCGGGCCTGCACGGTGCCGGTGACCTCGAGGATGCGGTCGGCCAGGGTCGACTTCCCATGGTCGATGTGGGCGATGATCGAGAAGTTACGGATGTTGGCGGCTGGGCTCTGCACGGCCCGTGAAGCGTAGGTGGTCCCCGCCGAAGGTACCGTCGTGATTCGGCGAGTGCCTGAGTGGGCTGGCAAGCGCGCGGGCGCAGTCGATGCAGAGCATCGGCTAGCACCGCGGGCGATCGAGCTGCGCTCCTCCCGCAGGCGATCGGGCTGCTCCCTCCAGCGGTCAGCGACGGGCACGGGCGAGGCGCCGCCGCAGCGCGCGGCGCTGCGCCTCCAGCGCACGGACCCTGCGGGCCAGCGTGCGGGCGCGCCGGGACCCCGATGCCGCGCGCAACCGCCGCGCGGCGGCGTCGGCGCGCCTGCCCGCCGCCTGGTTCGCCCTGCGCAGGCG
>JBPCPD010000070.1:0-4587 GCA_050999535.1 Thermoleophilaceae bacterium | reverse complement strand
GGTTGGCGAAGCCTTCGACCGCCGGGAGACGGCCGACCTCGCGCTGCGCCGCCTGTGCGATCGCGCGGGCGATCGGATGCTCGGACGCACTCTCGAGCGCGCCGGCCAGCATGAGCACGCGCGACCGGTCGGTCGCCCCCGCGGTCACGATGTCGACCACGGCCATCGCTCCGGTCGTGACGGTGCCGGTCTTGTCGAGCACGATCGTGTCGACGCGGCGGGTGGACTCGAGCACCTCAGGGCCCTTGATCAGGATGCCCAGCTGCGCGCCGCGGCCGGTGCCGACCAGCAGTGCGGTCGGCGTCGCGAGACCGAGCGCGCACGGGCAGGCGATGATCAGCACCGCGACCGCGGCGCTGAAGGCGAACGCGCCCGCCGCCCCGTCGCCCAGCCAGAAGCCCAGCGTCGCCGCGGCGAGGACGATCACGATCGGCACGAATACTCCGGATACGCGGTCGGCCAAGCGCTGCACGGGCGCCTTGCCCGTCTGCGCGTCGGTGACGAGACGCCCGATCTGGGCCAGCGCCGTGTCGGCGCCGACCTTCGAGGCTCGCACGACGAGGCGCCCACCGGCGTTGACCGTCGCCCCGACGACCTCGTCGCCCGGCTGCTTCTCCACGGGCACCGACTCGCCGGTCAGCAGCGACTGGTCGACCGCCGAAGTGCCCTCCTCGACCACGCCGTCGGTGGCGACCTTCTCGCCCGGGCGAACCACGAACCGGTCGCCGACCTGGAGCTGGTCGGCCGGGATCCGGCGCTCGGCGCCGTCGGAGTCGAGCACGGCGACGTCCTTCGCGCCCAGCTCGAGCAGCGCCGTGAGCGCCGCCCCGGCCCGGCGCTTGGCGCGGGCCTCGAAGTAGCGGCCGGCCAGGATCAGCGTGGTGACCACCCCGGCCGCCTCGAGGTAGATGTGCGACGCGCTCGCGCCACGGTCGAGCACGAGCTCCATCGGCATCTCCATCCCGGGCATCCCGGCGCCGAGGAAGAACAGCGCAACCACCGACCAGCCCCACGCGGCCAGCGTGCCGACCGAGATCAGCGTGTCCATCGTCGCGGCGCCGTGGCGCAGGTTCTGCCAGGCAGCCCGGTGGAAGGGCCAGCCCGCCCAGAACACCACCGGGGTGGCCAGCTGCAGCGCGAGCCACTGCCAGTACTCGAACTGCAGCGCCGGGATCATCGAGATGGCGAGCAGCGGCACCGAGAGCACCGCGGCGCCGATCAACCGGTTGCGCAGCGACACGACCGCCGCGTCCTCGCGCGCGCCGGCGTCGTCGCGGAGCGAGCCGTCGCCGGGCGAGCCGGGCGGCGTCGCGCGATAGCCGGCGGCCTCCACCGCCCCGATCAGATCGTCGGTGCTGACCGTTCCCGCTTCGAACTCGACCGCCGCCTTCTCGGTGGCGTAGTTGACCGTCGCGGTGACGCCGTCGAGCTTGTTGAGCCTGCGCTCGATGCGGTTGGCGCACGACGCGCACGTCATTCCCTCGACGGGCAGCTCGAGCCGCTCCGGGTTGGGCGTGTCGATGCTCATCGTGGGACCTCCAGCGTGTAGTCGACGGTGCGTACGTCGCCGCCGGTCTTGAACTGCAGGAAGAGCCGGTAGCGGCCGGCGGTCGGGAACGTGGCGGCGAACTCGATCTGGTTCTCCGGCGTCTCGCCGCCCTCCGTCGGGTGGACGTGCAGGTAGGCGAGGTCCCCTTCGCGCAACGCCACGAGGTGGCCCTTGGCGCCGAGGTAGGGCTCGAGCGCCTCGAAGGGCTGCCCGTCGCGCGTGACCGAGAACGCCAGCGGCGTCTCGCGGCCAGCGCGCACGCCGGGGGCGTCGAGTATCACGTCGAGGTCCCCCGCGCCTTCGCCGGCGTCGCCGACCGCGCGGTCGACCGAATCGGACGCAGGCAGCCTCCTCGGCTGGAAGTCTCCTGGCACGAACAGGTCGGTCGCGAGCGTGCGCTGCTCGCCGTCGATCTTGAAGTCCGCGTAGGCGCGATAGACGCCGGGCTCGGGCAGATTCAGGTCCACCGACCAGGTCCCGTCCTCGCCCATGCGCGGGTGAAGGTGCTGGAAGACCGCGGTGTCGCGCCGCACGACGATCAGGTGCAGCTGCTTCTCGTGCACGGGCTCGTACTCGTCGCGCACGACGCGGCCCCGCTCGTCGGTGATGCGGAAGTCAAGCGGCGCGGTCTCGCCGGCGGTGAAGAAGCCGCGGTCGATCTCGAGGGCGAAGCCGCCCTCGCTGACGGCCAGGCCGCTGGCGGCGGCGGCGCTCGCGTCGCCACTGTGTGCGCCCTCGCCCGCCGCCGCCTCGCCGTCATCCTGCCCGCCGCCATGGGCATCTCCGCCCCCAGCTGCCGGATCACCGCCGCCGTGGGCGTCTCCGCCCCCAGCTTCCGGATCACCGCCGCCGTGTCCGCCGGCCAGCTCGCCCTCCTCTGAGGTCGGGTCGATCGCCGCGCCCGCGAGCGCCGCGCCGCCGAAGGCGAGGCCGAGCACCGCGGCGAATGCGATCAGTCGGGTCGCGACGTTCATCAGGTGCCTCCGATTCTCCCGTGTCCTGGACCGGCGACGCTTACGGCGCCACGCTGTAGCCGGCGGCCCCGACCGCCTCGCGGACGGCCGCGTCGTCGACGCCGTCGCCGCGCACGGTCAGAAGCCCCGTGGCCCGGTCGGCCTTCACCGACTCCACGCCGGCAAGCTCCTCGACCTCCTCGCGCACAGACAGCTCGCAATGGCCGCAGGTCATGCCCTGCACGGTGTAGGTCTTCTCGCTGGTGGTGCTCATTTCGCTCCTTTGCGTACGGGTGGGGGGTAGCTCTCAGAGAGAGCGTACCAGAACCCTACGGGGGTATAGGTATCTGCCCGGCGCGGGCGTAACTCCACCGCCCGGCCGCGCGAGACCGCGTCGCGACCTTCGCCGGTCCGCTGCTGGCCCACGCCTCGGCCGCCGGCTTCGCCCTCGCCTGTCTCGCGCTGACCGCCGTCGGAGCGCTCGTCACCGCGGCGCACGGGAGGCTCGATCGGCGCCTGCCTGCACCAACCGGTGATCTGCCCGTGCGCCGCTGCTGTGCTCCTGCCACGCGGCGCACCTGCGCTGCCTGCCCTCCCCCGTCCTGTCAATGCGGCGGCGCCCCGCCCGGGGGCGCCTGATCAGACACCCCTGCGGGGTAGGCTAGACTCGACTCCAGACCCCCTGACCGCCTGGAGGCACCGCGATGGCAGACACCGCCACCCCAGCCCCGGACCGCGCCGCAGGACCGAAGCCCGAGCGCGGCTACACCGCCACCAAGGACCAGCTCTCGCGGCGCCTCGCACGCGTCGAGGGACAGGTGCGCGGGATCGAGCGGATGGTCGAGGACGACCGCTACTGCATCGAGATCCTGACCCAGATCTCCGCCGTCCAGGCCGCGCTCGACAAGGTCGCGCTGGGCCTGCTCGACGACCACGCCCGCACCTGCGTGGTCGGTGCCGAGGAGAGCCGGCAGCCGGAGCGCACCGAGGAGCTGATGGCGGCCGTCGGGCGCCTGATGCGGCGCGGGTAGCCGGACGGCGTCGCAGCGCGCCCGACGCCTACGGGCGCTCGAAGCGGGCGACGTAGCCGGGCTACCAGAAACGCGGCGTCGAACTCGGCGTCCGCGTAGGGCAGCCGGCGAGCGTCGCCCTGCGACGCCACCACCTTCGCGATGCCGCGGCCGCCCGCCCGCTCGAGCGTGTACCCCGTCATCGGCGAGTTGAGCAGGCTGCGCATGTTATAGTATGCGCATGTCTCTGTCTGAACGTACTCAGGTGCTGTTGTCGGTCGAGCAGCGCCGCAGGGTCGAGCAGCTGGCGGCTCGCTCGTCCGTGTCGGTGGGCGCGGTCATCCGTCGGGCGATCGACGACTACCTCCCGCCGGCATCGGCGCAGGAGCGCCGCCGCGCGCTGGATGACCTCTTCGCGCTGAATGCGCCGGTCGCGGACTGGGCGACGATGGAGGCCGAGATCGAGGCCGGCTACCGCTCGTGAGGGTCTTCATCGACACGTCGGTAATCATGTACGCCGCCGGGGCAGAGCACCCCCACCGCGCGGCGTGCCGGCGCGTGCTGGAGCGGGTGGCCGACGGCGGCATCGACGCAGTGACCTCCACCGAGGTCGTGCAGGAGATCCTGCACAGATTCGCGCACGGGCGTCGGGAGGTGGGTCAGCGGATGGCCCGCAGCGTCCTGGATCTGTTCGACGAGCTCATCTCAATCAATCGCCAGGTGATCGCCGGTGGAGTGAGTCTCTACGCCGACCATCCTCAGCTCTCGGCGCGCGACGCGCTGCACGTCGCCACGTGTGTCGACAGCGCCATCGGCGAGATCGTCTCGGTCGACCGCGGGTTCGACTCGGTCAGCGAGGTGCGGCGGATCGAGCCGTCCGAGCTCGCGGACGGCGCCTGACTCAGCAGGAGTACCCGCCTTCCATCACGGCGAGCCGAGCCTCGTGTCCTAGGTGCGACAGGTGACCGCACCCCGGCGCAGCACTCGACCGTCCGCCGCCGTGAAGGCGTAGTCGGCGCGCCCCGGTCGCAGCCGCAGCCGCAGCGCGCCATCGTTGCGGTCATCGCCCCAGGCG
>JBPCPD010000212.1:0-3734 GCA_050999535.1 Thermoleophilaceae bacterium | reverse complement strand
TTGCGAGACAGTCTGAGGGGGGAGGAGGAAAGAAACGGGGGGTGAGGTTCCCGACCCCCCCCCCCCCCCCCGCCGCGCCGCCCGCTCCCCCCGGCGCGCCTGACTTAGGGGCGCGGGTCAGGTTGCCCGCGCGGTCGTGCACGTCGACGGCGAAGGCGTAGCTGCCGGCCGGAGCATTGACCTCGGTCCGGGTCGAGCCGTCCCAGAGGCCGCTGCGCGTGCCGTCGCCGCGAAAGCGCCGCACCACGCGCAGATCGCCGTCGGTGCGGTAGACCGTGAATATCGGTGAGGCGTTGCGGGGTCCGCGGTAGGAGACCCGCACCGAGCCTTCCACGCCCGGGCGCCCCGGGGCGATCACGCCGGGCTCGGCCGCGAGCAGGCGCACCTTGGGCGGCACCGAGTCGACGCTGATCTGGGTCAGCGAGTCGAGCACGCGCCCTTCGCGGCGGCGCACCACGCGCATGCGATAGCGCCCGTCGGGCAGCTTGCGGCCGGCGTCGTCGCGCCCGTTCCAGGCGAAGCGGTAGCTGCGATCACCCTCGAGCTCGCGGTCGTCGGCGAGCTGTCGCACCTCGGTCCCCTCGGAGTCGATGATCGCGAACGACACCTCGGCCGCTTCGGAGAGGTCGAAGCCGGCGCGCACGGCGTCGCCGACGCCATCGCCGTCCGGAGAGATCGCCTTGCGGTCGACCGCGAAGCGCAGGACGACCGGCTCCTCCTGCTTCAGCGCCTGGGTGAAGAAGAACGCCGCGGTGGTCGCGAGCACCAGCACGGCGAAGACGGCTCGGACCAGCGGGCTCGAATCCACCGGCACAACCGTACCCGCCGCGCGGGAGGCTGCCGCGGACGAGGGCACGTCGCGAGAATGCGCCCGATGCGCGTCCGTCTCGTCGACCCCCCCGCCTACACCCCGCCCTACGACCACGCCCTCGCCGGTGCGCTGGCACGGACCGGCGCCCGCGTCGAGCTCGTGACGAGCCGGCCCACCTACGAGCCGCTGCCGGCGCCACCGGGGGTGCAGCTGCGGGAGGACTTCTATCGTCGCGCGATGGCACGGCCGCGCTCGACGGGCGCCCGCCGGGCACTGCGCCTCGCCGAGCACGTGCCCGACATGCTGGCCCACCGCGGCGACGGACGCGACGTGGACGTCGTCCACTACCAGTGGCTGACGCTCGAGGCGCTCGACGCGTTCCTGCTCGCGCGCGGCGCGCCCGTAGTGTTCACCTCTCACAACGTGCTGCGACGCGGGACCGGGCGCGTGCGCGAACAGGCAGCGCGGCTGGTGGTCGCTCGCTGCGACGCGGTGATCGCCCACACCGCCCCGGGCGCCCGCGCGCTCGTGGAGCGCTTCGGGGCCGACCACGCGCGCGTGCACGTGATCCCGCACGGCGCGTTCGAGGGGCTCGCGCGCCAGCCGGTCGAGACGCCGCTCGACGCCGAGCTCGCCGCGGTCGAGGGACCGGTCGTGCTGTGCTTCGGCGTGCTGCGCCCGTACAAGGGGGTCGACGTGCTGCTCGAGGCCTTCCGCGAGCTGGACGAGGGTGCCGAGCTGTGGATCGTCGGCCGTCCGTGGATGGACGTCACCCCGCTGCGCCACGCGGCGGCCGCCGCGCGTGGCACCGTGCGGTTCGTGGACCGCTACGTCGCCGATGCCGAGCTGCCGGCGCTCTTCCGCCGCGCCGAAGTGGTCGTGCTGCCCTACCGCCGCATCGACCAGTCTGGGGTGCTCTACACGGCACTCGCGTTCGGCAAGGCGATGGTGCTCTCCGACGTCGGCGGCTTCTCCGAGCTCGCGCGCGAGCACGGCGCCGCCGAGTTGTTCCCGGCGGGCGACCCCGACGCGCTGCGGGCGGTGCTCGAGCGGCTGCTGAGAGATCCGCGGGCGCGGGCGCGGCTCGAGCGCCGCGCGGCTGCCGCGGCGGCCGGCCCATACTCGTGGGCTGAGATCGCCCGCCGCACGCTGGCGCTGTACGAGGAGCTGACGTGAGGGTCGTCCTGATGGGCAAGCACAAGCGCTCGGCGGTCGGAGCGCTCGAGTACCTGGTCACGCGCGGCTGCGACGTGCGGGCCGTCGTCGCGCCGCCCGCCCCCGGCGACGCCGCGCCGGGGCAGCGACTCGACGAGGCAGCGCGGCGGCACGGCATCGCGCTCGCCAGCGACGACGAGCTCTACGCGGCGATCGAGGCGCCGGGCCGGCGGGCCGGGCCGATCGACCTCGGCGGCGTAGACCTCGTCCTGTCGTTCCTGTTCTGGCGCCGCATCCGCGCGCCGCTGATCGAGCTCGGCCGGCTCGGCTGCCTGAACTTCCATCCGGCCCCGCTGCCGGACATGCGCGGCCTCGGTGGCTACAACGTCGCGGTACTCGAGGGCTTCGAGGAATGGGGCGTCTCGGCGCACTTCGTCGACGAGCGCTTCGACACCGGCGACCTCGTGCGCGTCGAGCGCTTCGCGATCGACCCGGAGGCCGAGACCGCCCTCTCGCTCCACCTGAGCAGCCAGGAGCGGCTGCTGGAGGTGTTTCGCTGGACGATCGACCGCGCGCTCGCGAGCGAGCCGCTGCCGCGCGAGCCCCAGGGCGAGGGCCGCTACGTCGACCGTGACGAGGTCGAGGCCATGCGACGCGCGCGCCCAGGCGACCCTCCCGAGCTCACCGAACGGCGCATCAGAGCCTTCTGGTACCCGCCCTACGACGGAGCGACGATCGAGCTCGGCGGCCGCACGCTGACGCTCGTCGACCGGCGCCTGCTCGCCGAGACGGCGGCGGCCTACCGGGGGGCCGGCATGCTGCCGTGAGGGTCCGATGAGCACCGCAGGATCCGTCTCACTTGATGCGGTCGGCGCCCGTGACGACGACGACCGAGGCGTCGCCGGCGAGCTGCTGGCTGGCGGCATCGATCGGCTCGCGCTGACCGATCCCCAGGCGGCGGGCGATCGCTTGTGCCTCGCCGCGCGCGCCGGGAGCGAAAAGGACCACGGACTCGGCGCGTGCCTGGTCGGCGCCGTTGGTGACCGTGCCGAGGCGGTAGCCCTCGGCCTCGACGGTCTTGCCGATGTCGGCGGCGAGACCTGACGTGGTCGTGCCGTTGAGCACCGCGACGGTCACCTGCGACGGATCGATCGAGGGCTCACCACCATCGGTACCGCCCTCGCCGCCGGAACCCGCGCTGCCGCCCGTCGAGCCGGCCTGCTGCTCGGCGCCCGGCGTCTCCCCGCCGCTCGGCAGCAGCTGGGTCACGCCGAAGGCGACCAGCGCCAGCGCGAGCACGCCGCCGATCACGAGCGCGACCGTGCGCCTGCGCCCGGAGAAGCGCCCGCCGGGCGGGCCGCCCGGGCGACTGTGCTCGTAGGGCGGCAGGATCGAGGGGCCGCCCGCCGACGCACCCGGCCGTGAGGGGGCGACCGGCGCGCGCGGGGCCAGCGGCGGCAGCGTAGGCACGGGACGGTCCCCCGTCTCGAGGGCGTCGTAGTCGTCCTCGTAGTAGTCGTCCTCGTCGTAGTCGTCCTCCCCCTCGTGCTGCTCGTCGTCCGCGAGGCGGGACTCGTGCTCGAGGCGGGACTCGTGCTCGACATCCTCACCGGCTGCCTGCTCGTCGCCCTCGTGAGCTCGTACGGCGCCGGTGCCGGCCCGCCCCGCGCCCGCGCCGGCCACGGCGGTCGCGCCGGTCGGCGGCTCGGGCGCGTCGCGATCCTCCTCGGACTCCTCGCCGTCCTGGTGGGACGCCGCCGGCGGCGGG
>JBPCPD010000200.1:0-9215 GCA_050999535.1 Thermoleophilaceae bacterium | reverse complement strand
CCCGCCGCCGTGCTCAGCGCGGTCACGCCGACCGTCGTGCGGCTGCAGCTGCGCGATCTGTCCGCGAGCGGCACCGTCGTCGGGCGGCTGTCGGCATGTGCGACGGCGGGCGCGCTCGCGGGTACCTTCGGCACCGGGTTCGTGCTCGTCCCGCTGGTGCCCGTCGGGGCCTCGGTCGCCGCGGTCGGAATGGTGCTCGTGCTCACCGGCGTCGCGCTCGGGCTGTGGACGGGGACGGCCTCGACCGACCGCGCGTCCGGGTTCGTCGCCGCCGCGGTCGCTTTGAGCGTGCTCACGCTCGGCACCGGCGCGCCGTGCGACGTCGAGAGCACCTACCACTGCGCGAGCGTCGTCGAGGACCCCGCACGCGAGGGCGGGCGCGTGCTCGTGCTCGACGACCTCAACCACTCCTACGTCGACCTCGACGACCCGCGCCGCCTCGAGTTCGCCTACGTGCGCTGGATCGGGGACGCGCTCGACGCGCTGGCCGCGCCCCGGGAGCCCCTGGACGCGGTCTTCGTCGGCGGCGGCGGCTTCACGCTGCCGCGCTACCTCGCCGCGACGCGGCCCGGTTCGGGCTCGGACGTGCTCGAGGTCGACGGCGACCTCGTCGGCCTGGCCCGCGACCGGCTCGGCCTGGAGACCGGACGCGACCTGCGAGTGACGCTCGGAGACGCGCGCCTGACGTTGCGCGGCCTGCCGGCAGGCTCCGCCGACCTCGTCGTCGGCGATGCCTTCTCGAGTCGCGCCGTCCCGTGGCACCTCGCCACCGCCGAGTGGGTCGAGGACGTCCGCCGCGTGCTGCGCCCGGGCGGGCTCTATGCGGTCAACGTGATCGATCACGAGCCGCTCGCGCTCGTGCGAGCCGAGGCGGCGACGCTGCTGGGCGCCTTCGCCGACGTGCGGCTGGTGGCGCGCGCAGGCGCGGATGGACCGGGCGGCGGGAACCTCGTGCTGCTCGCCTCCGAGCGGCCGCTGGCACCGGAGGTGGGCTCGACCGCGCGCGGGGCGCGCACGCTCGACCGCGCCGCCGTGGAGCGCCTGGCGGTCGGAGCCGACCCGCTCACCGACGACGACGCGCCCGCCGATCAGCTCCTGAGCGGGTGATTTGCGCGTGCGCTCCGAGCAGGGCGCGAGAACGCCCGAATCGAACACCCGTTCGATCCACGGCGCCGCGTAAACTCGTGCGAGTGACGCCTCGCGCCCCTCTCGCCGCCGGGGGTCCGAGCGACCAGATCGTCGTCTCGGGCGCTCGCGAGCACAACCTCAAGGACCTCCACATCACGCTCCCGCGCAACGCGCTGGTGGTGATCACGGGCCTGTCCGGATCGGGCAAGTCGAGCCTCGCCTTCGACACGATCTACGCCGAGGGCCAGCGCCGCTACGTCGAGTCGCTGAGCGCCTACGCACGGCAGTTCCTCGGGCAGATGGACAAGCCCGACGTCGACTCGATCGAGGGCCTCTCGCCGGCGATCTCGATCGACCAGAAGACGACCTCGCGCAACCCGCGCTCGACGGTCGGCACGGTCACCGAGATTTACGACTACCTGCGCCTGCTGTGGGCGCGGATCGGCCGGCCGCACTGCCACAACTGTGGCCGCGCGATCGCCGCCCAGTCGGCCGAGCAGATCGTCGACCAGGTGATGAGCTACGAGCAGGGAACGCGCTTCATGGTCAGCGCGCCGATGATCCGCGGGCGCAAGGGCGAGTACGGCAAGCTGTTCGAGGAGCTGCGCAGCGAGGGCTTCACGCGCGTCAACGTCGACGGCGAGCTGCGCCGCCTCGAGGAGGAGATCACCCTCGACAAGCGCTACAAGCACGACATCTCGGTAATCGTCGACCGGCTGGTGATGCGCCCCGACCTGCGCAAGCGCCTGGCCGACTCGATCGAGACGGCGGTCGCCCGCGCGGAGGGCATCGTCGACATCGAGCTCGTGCCCGACGGGGGAGGGCAGGGCGAGGTGCGGACCTTCTCGGAGCGCTTCGCCTGCCTGCACTGCGGGACCTCGATGCCCGAGCTCGAGCCGCGCATGTTCTCGTTCAACTCACCCCACGGCGCGTGTCCACGCTGCACCGGGCTGGGCTCCCAGATGGAGATCGACCCCGAGCTGATCGTCCCGGACCCCTCGCTGTCGCTGTCCGAGGGGGCGATCCTGCCGTGGTCGACCAGCCAGTCGAGCTACTACGAGCAGATGACCCAGGCGATCGCCGAGAAGTGGGAGGTCGACCAGGACACGTCCTGGGAGGACCTGCCTGTGGACGTCCGCGACACCTTCCTCTACGGCACAGCGGGCGAGCGCATATACGTCTCCTACACCAACCGCTACGGGCGCAAGCGCTCTTACATGACCCGCTTTGAGGGGATCGTGACCAACCTCGCGCGGCGTTATCGCGAGACCGACTCCGAGTACTCACGCGAGAAGATCGAGGAGTACATGTCGGTGCGGCCCTGCCCCGAGTGCGGCGGGGCCCGGCTGCGGCCCGAGAGCCTGGCCGTCACGGTCGGCGGGCTGTCGATCCACGCGCTGACCTCGCTCTCGGCGCGCCGCTCGATCAAGTGGTTCGACGCGCTCGAGCTGTCGGGCACCGAGCGCCAGATCGCCCGGCTGATCCTGCGCGAGATCGACGAGCGGCTGCGCTTCCTCGACAACGTCGGCGTCGGCTATCTCTCGCTCGCGCGCGCCGCGGCGACGCTGTCGGGCGGCGAGGCGCAGCGGATCCGGCTGGCGACCCAGATCGGCTCGAGCCTCGTCGGCGTGCTCTACATCCTCGACGAGCCCTCGATCGGCCTGCACCAGCGCGACAACGAGCGCCTGATCGCCACGCTGAAGCGCCTGCGCGACCTCGGTAACACGGTGATCGTCGTCGAGCACGACGAGGGCACGATGCTGGCGGCCGACCACCTGGTCGACCTCGGGCCCGGGGCCGGGGCGCATGGCGGCTGGCTGGTGGCCCAGGGCACGCCTGGCGACGTGATGGACACCGAGGCCTCGGCGACCGGCCAGTTCCTCTCGGGGCGCCGCTCGATCCCGGTGCCCAAGCGCCGCCGGCGCCCGTCGGGCTACCTCGAGATCGAGGGGGCCGCGCAGAACAACCTGCGCGACATCGACGTCAAGGTCCCGCTCGGGGCCTTCTGCGCGGTGACCGGCGTCTCGGGCTCGGGCAAGTCGACGCTCGTCAACGAGGTGCTCTTCAAGGCGGTCGCGAACCGCCTGCACCGCGCCAAGACCCGGCCGGGCGCCCACCGTCGGATCACGGGGCTCGATCAGCTCGACAAGATCATCAACATCGACCAAGCGCCGATCGGTCGCACGCCGCGCTCGAACCCGGCGACCTACATCGGCGTCTTCGACCACGTCCGCGATCTGTTCTCGCGCACGCAGGAGTCGCGGGCGCGCGGGTACAAGCCGGGCCACTTCTCGTTCAACGTCAAGGGCGGGCGCTGCGAGGTCTGCCGCGGCGACGGTCAGATCAAGATCGAGATGCACTTCCTGCCCGATGTCTACGTGCCGTGCGAGCAGTGCGACGGCAGGCGCTACAACCGCGAGACGCTGGAGGTGCGCTTCAAGTCCAAGACGATCGCCGACGTGCTCGACATGACCGTCGAGGAGGCCGTCGGCTTCTTCCAGCACATCCCGAAGATCAAGCGCAAGATGCAGGCGCTGCACGACGTCGGGCTGGACTACATCCGCCTCGGCCAGCCCGCTACGACGCTCTCGGGCGGCGAGGCGCAGCGCGTCAAGCTCGCCTCTGAGCTGTCGAAGGTCGCGACCGGGCGCACGCTCTACATCCTCGACGAGCCGACCACGGGCCTGCACTTCGCCGATGTCCACCGGCTCCTGGAGATGCTCGGCCGGCTCGTCGAGCAGGGCAACACCGTGGTGGTCATAGAGCACAACCTCGACGTGATCAAGACCGCCGACCGCGTCATCGACCTGGGCCCCGAGGGCGGCGAGGAGGGCGGCCGGCTGCTGGCGACCGGCACGCCCGAGCAGGTCGCGCGCAAGCCGGGGTCGTATACCGGGGGCTTCCTGGCGGAGATCGTGGGGTCCGAGTCCGCCGGCGGCAAGGCGACGCCGCCGCGGCGCGTCGCAGCCGCGGCCTAGATGTCCTGGCCCGACCGGGCACTTGGAGCGAACCCGGTACGCACTATGTCCTTATGCCGAAGACCCCCGGCTCAGGGGTCGCCTTCTCCCGCCTGCAGCTCGGTGAGCAGCGCGAGGTCCTGAATGTCGCGCGGCCGTCCGGCGGCTCGCTTCATTCGGATCAGGTCATCAACGGCCGCGACCGTGACCGGCACACCCCGGACCTCCGTTCGGAGCGCGCGCTCGCGTAGCTGCTCGTAAGGGACGCCGCCCGGCACCTCGTTGAAGTAATCGACTCCGCCGGCGTCAGTGGTCAGGGTGAAGTTCGCACCGCTGGCGAAGGTCTGCGCGTCGAGCTCGATGCCGAGCAGGTGAGCGTCGACTCCCCAGAGCTCGGCCTTCAGGTCCTTCAGGGCGCTCTCCAAGCGCTCCAGGTTCTCGGTCTCGGGACTGGCCACGAAATCGATGTCGTTCGTCGTTCGTGTGCTCCCGTGGGCGATCACGGCCCAGCCGCCGATCACGACGTGGTCGACGCCGTGTCTGGCGAGCGTCGCGAGTACACGGAACGGGTCGCTCGGGCCGCGGTCCGCATCACGGTCCGCGCGCCGGACGGTCACGATCGTGTCTTGGCGGATCCGGCGGCTTCCCGCAGGTCGCGAGCGAACTCGGCGACGTTGAGCCCTCCCTCGAGGCGCTGGCTGGGCTGCAGGCGACGGGCCATCGCTACGTGAGCCGGATCCTCGCCGTGCTCGACCGGCCGCAGACCGAGCTGGGGCTCCAAGCCCATCGAGAGCAGCACCGCCCGCAAGCGAGCCCAGGTGACGTCCTCGCGCCCGGACTCGATGCGACTGAGGGAGCTCTGATCGGTGCCGGCCCGCAACGCCAGCTGAGCCTGGGACAGGCCGCGGCGAAGACGTTCCCGCTTGATGATCCATCCCGGGGTACCCATGTCGTATACGGCATAGCCTAGCAGGTCGTGACGGCGGTGGTGGGCCTCGCCGCTCATGCCAGTATGAGCATGCCACTGGAACGACGGCTGCAGGTTGTGCTGGACGAGGAGCGCTACCGGCGGCTCGCGGCGGTGGCTCGGGAGCGGGGCCGTTTCGGTCGCCACCGTCGTCCGCGAGGCGATCGAACGTGGGCTGCCCAACACCGCGGGGCGCCGGCAGGCCGCGGGTCAGCGCGTGCTCGACGCCGCCGATATGCCGGCGCCGACCCTCGAAGAGCTGAAAGCCGAGCTCGACGAGATTCGCGGCCGCCGCGGATGATCGACGGCGCCTTCGCCGAGGTCCCTGACCTCAGCCACGTGGTCCCCGACGTCGCCGGCGTCGATTTCCTGCTGTCGTGAACCGTATGTCCAGCAGTCTGCTCGGGTCGCCGGCCCAGCGCCAGCGGGCGCTGAGACGAAACCCGGTCCTGCGGCCACCCGTATCCGCGCTATCAGCCTGACCGCGCGTCGCGCACCAGGCCCGACCCGCTGCCTACTCGATCAACCAAGGTATCCGCCAGCGGGTACACTCATGGCGTGTCCTCTCGCCACGCCCGCATTCAAGTGCCTTGCGACCCAGAGCTCCAGGAGGCGATCGCGCACGGGCGTGACCATGTCGGCCGAGGTGCCCCCGCCTCGCAGGTGGTGCGGGCCCTGGCGCTGCGTGGCGCCGCCGCGCTGCGAGATGACGAGAGCGCCGCGCGCCGCGCCGCCGACTTCCTAGTCGCGGCGGCCGAGGGACGATCGGGATTGGACCTCGAAGGCCTCCGGACTGCGCGCGATCGCGCCTGGGGGTGAGTTGGACCGGCGGCCCGTGGGTGGCCGACACCTCGGCCTGGGCGCGAGCCGCCGCGCTCGGAGTCGCGTTGCCATGGAAGCGCGCGGCGGCTGAGGGCCAGCTCATCGGCTGCCCGGTGGTGACTCTGGAGCTCCTCTACGACGCCGCGGACCGCGAGCAGGTGGAACGAGTGACCGACGCGCTCGTCGGGCTACGTCAGGCGCCGCTCGACCGCACGGTCACCGCCGCGGCGATCGGGGCCATCCGCGATCTGGCCGCCACCGGGTCCGCCGGCTCGCATCGAGTAAGGGTTCCCGACGCGCTGGTGGCAGCAGCTGCGGCAGAGCGCGGCTTCGGCGTGCTGCACTACGACCGGCATTTCGACCGCTTGGCGACCGTGCTCGAGTTCCGCAGTCAGTGGGTCGCTGCGGCGGGCAGCATAGATTGAACCGCTCGCGTCAGGGTCCGTAGGCATATAGATGTGTAGCGTGTATGTTCTGATGCAGTGCGGACGACGCTGGACATCCACGACGATCTCCTGAGAGAGGCCAAGGCGAAGGCGGCTCGCAACGGTCGGACGCTGACGGCCGTCGTCGAGGATGCCCTGCGCCAGTCGCTCGCCCGGGTCGGCTCCGCGGGACCGCAAGGGCCGGTCGAGTTGCCGACGTTCCGGGGCGAGGGCGGGCTCATGCCCGGCGTTGATCTCGACGACAACGCTGCGGTGCGGGCGCTCCTCGACGAAGGAGTGCCGCTCGAGCAGCGACGGTGATCCTGCTCGACGTCAACGTCGTCGTCTATGCGTACCGGGAAGAGGCCCCGGCGCATGCGGCCTATGCGCGCTGGCTCGGGCAGGCCATCCAGTCGGACGAGCCCTGCGGGGTCAGCGACGCCGTACTGAGCGGGGTGGTCCGGATCGTGACCAACCCCCGCATCTTCCGCACGGCCGCCCCGACGGAGCGTGCGCTTGGGTTCGCCGACGCCCTGCGCGGGGGACCCAACGTGATCCGCGTCGAGCCGGGGCCGCGGCACTGGCCGGTCTTCAAGCGCCTCTGCACGGAAGCCGGCGCCAAGGGCGATCTCATCCCCGACGCATGGCTTGCCGCGCTGGCGATCGAGTCGGGGAGTGAGTTGATCACGGCGGATCGCGGCTTCGCACGCTTCCCGGGGCTGCGCTGGAGGCACCCAGTACCGTAGAACTACTATGGTAGGAATTCCTACGAATCCAGTATGCTCACCTGATGCGAAGCAGGGTCTCCGAGAAGGGGCAGGTCACGATCCCCAAGGTCATTCGCGACCGCCTGGCCATCAGGCCCGGCGAGGTGCTGGAGTTCGACGAACAGGCCGAGGGACAGATCGTGGCGCGCAAGATCGTGACTCGGGATCCTGTAGATGAGGTATACGGCGTTCTCGACGCCTCGGAATCCACCGACGAACTCATCGACCGCCTGCGGGGCAAGGCCGACGGCGTCTGATCACCGCGGTCGACACGAACGTCCTGATCGACGTGTTTGGCGCTGATCCCGAGTTCGGGGAGGCGTCGCGGGAGGCGATGCGCCAATGTCGCGCCGACGGCGGGCTGGTCGCGTGTGAGGTCGTGTGGGCCGAGGTGACCGCCGGCTTCCCGGCAGCCCCCGAGGCCGATGAGGCGCTTGGCCGGCTGCAGGTGGCGTTCTCGGCGTCGGATGCCCCAACCGCCCGAGCCGCGGGAGAGGGATGGCGGGTCCACCGCCAACTCGGAGGAGGACGCGTACGAGTGGTCGCGGACTTCTTGATCGGAGCCCACGCGTCCGCGCACGCGAACCGGCTGCTGACGAGGGACCGCGGCTTCTACCGTCGCTACTTCCAGCGTCTGCAGGTGCTCGATCCAACGCGACGCTGAAAGCACCACCCGGCTGCCTCCATCAAGCGATGTTGCGCAGTCCCGACGGAGCGTGCGCTTCAGTTTGCCGACGCGGATGCCCTCGGGGTCCGAGGGGCCTCGGACGGCGGCCGCCTGAGGCTCTCCGGTCCGGCGCCCCTTCGGCCGGTCGGAGCTAGCCGGCTGCGTTGACCACGCCGGCGGCGACGCAGGTCGCACCGACGAAGTTGACCCCGAGGGCCGTGCTCTCGCCGTCGATCCCGAGTGCCTTGCCGTCCGGCGCCATGACGAAGCCTTTGTCGATGTCGATGTCGACGTTCGTTTCCCCCGTCGTATCTGAGACGCTGAGGATCTCGCGCCGAGCGCAAAGCAGCGCGACGAATGCGACGGTCATCGCCGGCGACGGCAGACGGTGTAGACGTTCCCACATGGTGGGTACCGTCCCTGTTTGGTGTATGGGCGGTCTGCGGACCCCCGTACGCGGTAGCCGCAGACCCCTACGAACCTAGTGCGTACCGGGTTCGCTCCAAGTAGTGCTCAGGCGGCTCTGTTGATGATGTCGCGGTAGGTGATCGGCTCGTGCTGGGCGCCGAGCCCGAGCAGTGTCTGGAAGCCGGCCATCGGGGTGCCCCGGCGGTTGTGGCGAAAGACGAACTCGTCGAGATAGGCGGGCAGGTGGTCGGGCGAGACGCTGCGATGGGTGCCGTGCATCCAGGCCTTGATGTTGCTGATCGCGCGGTGGACCCTGGGCAGCAGTTGCTCGTCGTCGGGGACGCTTTCGACCTTGCGGGGGCGGTGGTCGTAGCCGAGCTTGCTCAGCCCGCTGTAGGAGTGCAGACCGTCGGTGTGCACGATCGTCTCGGGCGCGGTCGTCGCCTTGGTGAACGCTTCGAGCGTCGTGGCGCGCGAGTTGTCCAGCACCTGCAGGCGCAGGCGTCCCGAGCCGCGGCCGCGGACCTCGATCGCTGCGCCGCAGAGCGCCTTCTTGCCGCGCTGGCGCCCACCCTTGAGACCTTCTTCGTAGCCGCCGAGGAAGAACTCGTCGATCTCGACCTCGCGCTTGAGCAGCTCGCGCTCGGGCGCGACCATCGCGCCGCGCAGCTTGTGCAGCATCGCCCACGCGGTCTCATGACAGCCGATCCCCAGCTGGCGCTGCAGCTGCTTGGCCGAGATCCCCGGATGAAACGTCGAGACCAGGTAGGCCGCCCAAAACCAGGTGCGCAGCGCCAGGCGCGTTGCGTGCATCACGGTGCCCGCGGTCACCGACGTCTGCCGACCACACCCAGTGCAGATCCACAGATGCCGACGCGTCTCACCACCCGCCTCGCGCTCGTCGCAGCCCGGGCAGACGAACCCCTCCGGCCAACGCGACGCGAACACGTAGGCGCGGCACGCCTCCTCGGTCTCGAACCGCCGCTGGAACTCCAAGATCGTCAACGGATACTCGGGCCGAGACACCCCACCAAGCTACGAAACCGGCCCGATGGAGCGAACCCGGTACGCACT
>JBPCPD010000143.1:0-4953 GCA_050999535.1 Thermoleophilaceae bacterium | reverse complement strand
CCCCGATCAAGACCCGCGACGACCTCTCGATGGCCTACACCCCGGGCGTCGCCCGTGTCTGCAGCGCGATCGCCGAGAACCGCCAGAAGGCGTTCAAGTACACGATCAAGGCCAACACGGTGGCCGTGGTCACCGACGGCAGCGCCGTGCTCGGCCTCGGCGACATCGGCCCCGAGGCCGCCATGCAGGTGATGGAGGGCAAGGCGATGCTGTTCAAGGAGTTCGCCGACGTCGACGCCTTCCCGATCGCGCTCGACACCAAGGACCCCGACAAGATCGTCGAGGCCGTCGCGCTGATGGCGCCGACCTTCGGCGGCATCAACCTCGAGGACATCTCCTCCCCGCGCTGCTTCGAGATCGAGCAGCGGCTGATCGAGCTGCTCGACATTCCGGTCTTCCACGACGACCAGCACGGCACCGCGATCGTCGTGCTGGCGGCGCTGATCAACGCCTGCCGGCTGACCGGCCGGCGGCTCGAGGACATCTCGGTGGCGATGGTCGGCGCCGGGGCCGCCGGCGTGGCGGTCGCGAAGATCCTGATGAGCTCGGGCATACCACGGGTCGTCGCCTGCGACCGCTTCGGCGCGATCCACGCCGGCCGCGACGACTACGAGGCCGGCTCGATGAACGCACCGAAGATCTGGCTGGCGGAGCACACCAACGCCGAGCGCCGCTCGGGCACACCGTCCGACGTACTCGAGGGCGCCGACCTCTTCGTCGGTCTCTCCGGACCCGGCATCGTCACCGCGCAGGACCTGCAGCGGATGGGCCCCGACCCGTTCGTGTTCGCGATGGCCAACCCCAACCCCGAGGTCCGCCCCGAGGATGCCGCGCCCCACGTCGCGGTGATGGCGACCGGCCGCTCGGACTACCCGAACCAGATCAACAACGTGCTTGCCTTCCCGGGCATCTTCCGGGGCGCGCTCGACGTGCGTGCCCGGAAGATCACCGAGGAGATGAAGATCGCGGCCGCGCGCGGCATCGCCGCGACGGTGGCCGACGAGGAGCTCGCCTCCGACTACATCGTCCCGAGCGTCTTCAACCGCCAAGTGAGCCGTGATGTCGCCGAGGCCGTAGCCGACGAGGCGGAGCGCGCGGGCGCTGCGCGCTCGCTCGAGGAGACCCCCGAGCTCTCCGCCCCGACCTGAGGAGGCCGCTTCGATGAAGGTGACCGTGACCGGTGCGACCGGCACGCTGGGTGCCGCGGTGGTCACGGCGCTGCTCGCGCGTGGCGATCAGGCGACGGTGCTCTCGCGCGACACCGGCCGTGCGCAGCGCAAGCTCGGCTCCGGCGTGCGCGCGCTCGAGTGGAAGGACCCCCTCGGCGAGGCGCCGCCGCCCGCCGCGCTCGCCGGCCAGGACGCCGTCGTGCACCTGCTCGGCGAGCCGATCGCCCAGCGCTGGAGCGACGCAGTCAAGCGCGAGATCCGCGACTCGCGCGTGCTCAGCACGCGCAACCTCGTCGCCGCGCTGCGCGACCTCGAGCCCGGGCAGCGCCCCTCCGTGCTGGTCTCGCAGTCGGCCAGCGGATTCTACGGCGCGCGCGGCGACGAGCGCGTCGACGAGCGCCACCCACCTGCCGACGACTTCCTCGCCGGCGTCTGCGTCGAGTGGGAGCGCGAGGCGCGCGCCGCCGAGGAGCTCGGCCTGCGCGTCCCGATCACCCGTACGGGGGTTGTCCTGTCGCAGGACGGCGGGGCGCTGGAGAAGATGCTGCCCCCGTTCAAGCTCGGCGTCGGCGGCCCCGTCGCTGGTGGGAAGCAGTACGTGCCATGGATCCACACCGACGACGTCGTCGGGGCGATCCTGTTCTGCCTCGACACCGGGGCGGTCGCGGGCGCGGTCAACGTGACCGCCCCCGAGCCGGCGACCAACAGGGAGCTGTCGCAGGCACTGGGGCGCGTGCTGGGGCGGCCGGCGATCGCCCCGGTGCCCGCGCTGGCGATCAAGGCGCTCTACGGCGAGATGGCCACGATCGTCACGACGGGCGTCCGAGCCGTACCCAGACGACTCGAGGAGCTCGGCTACCACTTCGCCCGGCCCGAGCTTGAGACCGCGCTGCGCGCCGCGACGGGTCACTGACTCGCGCGAGGTATCGTGGCCGGCGTGCACATCGGCGTCCTCACCGGCGGCGGCGACTGCCCCGGACTCAACGCCGCGATCCGGGCGATCGTCCGGCGCGGGATCGACCACCACGGTCACTCGCTGATCGGCTTTCACGACGGCTGGCGCGGTCCGCTCGAGGGCGCCTACGAGGAGCTGACGCTCGAGTCCACGCGGGGAATCCTGCCCCGCGGCGGCACGATCCTCGGCACCTCCCGGACCAACCCGCTTGCGCGCGAGGACGGCGTCGAGAAGGTGCGCTCGAGGCTCGCGGAGCTCGGGCTCGACGGCCTGATCGCGATCGGCGGCGAGGACACCCTCGGTGCCGCGGCCCGGCTGCACGACGAGGCGGGGCTGCCCGTCCTGGGCGTGCCGAAGACGATCGACAACGACATCGGCGCGAACGACAGGACCTTCGGCTTCGACACCGCCGTACACGTGGCGGCCGATGCGATCGACCGGCTGCACACGACGGCCGAGAGCCATAACCGCATCCTCGTGGTCGAGGTCATGGGCCGCCACGCCGGATGGATCGCGCTGCACGCCGGGCTGGCCGGCGGCGCCGACGCGCTCCTCGTGCCCGAGCGCCCGTTCGACGTCGAGGAGGTCTGCGACGCGATCCGCCGCCGTCACGGGCGCGGCCGCTTCTTCTCGATCGTCGTCGTCGCGGAGGGCGCGATCACTCGCGAGGGGACGCTGGGGACGCTGGAGGGGGATGCCGACGAGTTCGGGCACGCGCGCCTGGGAGGCATCGGGCAGGCGCTCGGGCCCGAGATCGAGCGGCGCACCGGCTTCGAGACGCGGGTGACCGTGCTCGGCCACGTCCAGCGCGGCGGAACTCCGACGGCGTTCGACCGCGTGCTGGCGACCCGCCTCGGCGTCGCGGCGAGCGACGCCGCCGATCAGCGCCGCTGGGGCACGATGCCGGCGCTGCACGGCACCCGGATCGAGCTCGTGCCGCTGCACGAGGCCGTCGCGACGCTGCGCACGGTCACGCCCGAGGAGCTGGCGGTGGCGGAGACCTTCTTCGGGTAGCGGCGGCGGCCGGCTGTCAGCCGGGCGGTCCCGGCTCGCCCTTGAGGATCTTTGCCACGTAGGGCATCGCCATCTGCACGGCGCCGGCGCTGAGCGTGATCAGGCCCGTCACCAGAAAGGCGTCGAATGCCTTGACGCCCAGCGCCCACGCGACGATCCAGATGACGAGCCCGGCGGTCAGGGCGACGAGCACTATCATCGCGCGCCCCCGACGGCCCGGCGGACCTTCGTCACGGCGTTGAAGCCGGTCCGGATCGCCTTGTCGGCCGGGCTGTCCTCGGGCGGGAGCATTCCGACGCCGCGCGCGAAGGCGAACCCGTCGTAGTAGGCGGTGTTGCGCGTCAGCAGGCCGGCGGCGTCGACCTCGAGGCAGTCGGCACCGCGCAGCTCGACGAAGCGGTCGGTCGCGTCTATCCCCTGGAACGGGCTGCCGGTGAAGGTCCCCGCCGCGCGCCACTGGACCACCGCGCCCTCGCTGTCGGCGGTGATGCGCTCGACGGTGAAGGCCATGTCGGGAATCGCCGCGAACATCTCGGTGAACAGCGCGCGCACCGCAGCGGGGCCGCGGAAGATGCCCAGCGGGACGATGTCCTCGATGCCCTCGGAGTGCCACTTGGCGGCCATCGCGTCGGGGTCGCGGGCCGAAACCGCCTCGAAGTAGGCACGCGCTGCCTCCTCGACAAGCTTGACGCGCGCCGAGCGGCGCGGCTTGGCCGGCTTGCGCGCCGCTGTCTTGGCGGGCGACTTCGCCGGCGCCTTGCCGGCGCCCGCGGTGCTCTCGCCGGTCGTCTCTCCAGCGGCCATCGGCGCGCAGCCTACCAAGCCGCGCTGGTACCTCGTCGCGGACGTGCTGGTACTCCCTCTAGGGCCGCCGTCGTCATCGGGTCCGCCCCGCTCGCACGGGCCGGCAGGCCGATGGTCAAGCATGATCGGCGGGCGCCTCGCCGCGCGCAGCTGCTCCGACCGGGGTACGCAGCTAGGCGAGGGCCGCGGCAAGCTCGGCGACCAGCGCTCCGACCGCCCGCGCCCCGCCCTCACCGGCGGCGCGCACGACCCGGCTGCCGACGATCACGCCGTCGGCCAGCTCGCCGACGGCGCGGGCCTGCGCGGGCGTCGAGATTCCGAAGCCGACGGCGACCGGATTCGCGGTGCTCGCCCGGGTGCGCGCCACCAGGCCGGCCAGCTCGGGGGCGAGCTCGCTGCGCTCGCCGGTCGTGCCCGCGAGCGAGACCGCGTAGACGAACCCGCGCGCCTGCGCCCCGATCTGCGCGAGACGTGCCTCCGAGGTGGCCGGCGCGACGAGTCCCACCAGCTCGATCTCGGCCGCGTCGCAGGCATCGCGCAGCTCGCCCGCCTCCTCGTGGGAGAGGTCGGGCACGATCAGCCCGGCCGCTCCGGCGGCGGCCGCCCGCCGGGCGTAGACCTCCGCACCGGCGTGCAGGATGACGTTGGCGTAGACCATCAGCACTACGGGCAGCCGGGCGGCGGCCACCTCGCAGACGCCGAGCACGTCGTCGGGGGTCACTCCCGCCGCCAGCGCCTCGGTGCCGGCGGCGTGGATGACCGGGCCGTCGGCGAGCGGGTCCGAGAACGGGACGCCGACCTCCAGGATATCGGCTCCGGCGCGATCGAGGCGGAGGAGGATCTCACCCGAGCGCTCGAGATCCGGATCGCCCGCCGTCGTGTAGGTGATGAGGCCCGTGCGGCGGGCGTCGCGCAGCTCACGGAACGCCGCATCAATGCGGGACACGGCCACATGCTTCCAGTTGCTGTTCGACGGTCTGGACATCCTTGTCGCCGCGCCCCGAGAGGTTG
>JBPCPD010000141.1:0-12668 GCA_050999535.1 Thermoleophilaceae bacterium | reverse complement strand
GAGGGCTCGTCGGCGGCTGCCCACGTCGCGACCGACTCGATCGCCTCGGTGGTGACCGCCTCGCCGTTCTCGTGGCGTCGCAGGTTCTCGCGCAGGACCTTCAGCGAGTACGGCAGCCGCGCGACGTCGAACTTCGACTGCAGCGCCCCGAGGCGGAAGATCTCATGGCTCTGACCGCCGACATCGAGGGTGGACCGTGCACCGAAGCTGTCGGGATGACTCACAGGCGGCAATCTACCGCCCGCCGGGGCTCATCCGCCCGACGGTCAGCGGCTCGTGGACGTGGCTCGGGATGACGGGCCACTGGGCCCGCACGCTCACCAGCCCGCGTGCGGGAGCGACGTTCATCCAGCGCGGATCGGAGCGGTTGGGATCGGCGAGGGTCTTCTCGACGATCATGGCGTCGTACTGGTCAGTGCTGCTCTGGACCGCGGTCGAGACGCCGGCCACCTCGCGGCCGAGGTGGGTGGCGGCGCGTGCGAGGCCGGGGATCTTCGACAGGTGCGGATGCCAGTTGTCGGCGGCGACGCCGTTGGCGGAGATCACCCAGACGCCGGCGGCGGTGCCCAGCACGAGCGACTGGCCGCCGTTGAGCGGGCCCGGCGCGCCGATCAGCGCCACGCCGGGGCCGAGCTCGACGTCGCCCTCGAGCGCCACCAGCGCGTCCTCGACCGCGTGCTCGGTGCCACGGGGCACGTACCAGGCTGCGAGCGCTGGGTGGGCGCGCTCCAGCGCGTCACGCTCGCGGCGCTGGAACAGCACCCGCGCCAGCGGGAAGAGCGGCGGGCGCCGGCCATGCTCGCCCTCCACCGCACGCGTAGACCCGGCGAGGGTGCGCAGGTCTGTGGCGTGAAGATCGGGCAGGGCGACGAGGTCGATCTCGGAGGCGTCGAGCCCGCAGCGCTCGAGCGCGCCGCGCGGGGACTGGTGCTCGACGACGGGCGCCCGGCGCCTGAGGTGGCCGCGGTGGCGGTCGGCGCCTAACTGGTGTGGCGTGCGGCGCATCCCGTCGGGCGTCGCCGGCTGCCAGCACAGCGTGCGCGACTCACCCTCGAAGTCGCGGAAGCGCACGACCACGAGCCGGCTGACCGCGCGCAGCTGCTGCGTCGGGCCCCCACGCGCGAGGCCGCCGAAGGCGCGCCCGCTGGCCAGCGGCGCGCTGAAGAGGTCGAGCGTGCGCACGGCCTCGACGCGCCCGGCCGCACGGAAGCGCTCGCGGAAGGCCACGGCGCCCGCGCGCAGAGCCTCGAGGCGCTCCGCGCCCGGCGCGCCGTTGCCCGGTCGCTCGAGCTCGGGCACCGTCCTGCGCTCGATGTCCGCCACGCTGGCGCTCACGCCCCGCCCTCTCCCCCCGATCGCCTCGGACCCAACCCTACCCCCGACCCGCCTCCGCGCCGACGCCGCGCGACCTGCTCTCGCCTACGTGCCGCGCCCGACCCGGCCGCCCCCGCGGCCGGGCGCTCAGCTCGCGGCGCGCCCCGCGACGGCCTCGATCTTCGCGGGGTCGCCCTCCCGGTGGGCTTCGGCGTCGACCGGCCGTTCGCGCAGGTAGGCCTCCGCGTCGAGGGCCGCCGCGCAGCCGGAGCCCGCGGCAGTGACCGCCTGGCGGTAGGTGTTGTCGATCAGGTCGCCCGCGGCGAAGACGCCCGCCCGGTTCGTACGCGACGAGCGCCCGTCCACCTCGACGTAGCCATCCGCGTCGGTCTCGACCTGGCCGGCGACGACCTCCGAGTTCGGCTGGTGTCCGATCGCGATAAACGCGCCGTCGATCTCGAGCTCGCGATCCTCGCCGCCATCGGTGGCACTCAGCACGACTCGGTTGAGCACGCCGTCGTCACCGGCCTCGAAACGGTCGACGACGTAGGGCGTGACCAGCTCGATGTTGGCGGTCGACCGGGCGCGGTCGAGCATGATCGCCGAGGCGCGGAGTTCGTCACGGCGGTTGACGATCTTCACGTCCTTGGCGAACTTCGCGAGGAAGGTGGCGTCCTCCATCGCGGTGTCGCCGCCGCCGACGACGATCGTCGGCTTGTCGCGAAAGAAGGCGGCATCGCAGGTGGCGCAGTAGGAGACGCCGCGCGCCGCGAGCTCCTGCTCGCCCGGGACCCCGAGCTTGCGCGGCTCGGCGCCCATAGCGAGGATCACCGAGCGCGCCCGGTACTCCGTCTCGCCGACGTGGATGCGGTGCTCGCGGCCGTCGCTCGACAGCTCGACGCGCGTGACGTCATCGGTGACGAAGCGGCTGCCGAAGCGCTCCGCCTGGTCGCGCAGCTGCTGCATCATCTCGGGGCCCATGATCCCCTCGGGGTAGCCCGGGTAGTTCTCGACATCGGTGGTCTGCTGCAGCAGTCCGCCCCACGCGAAGCCCTCGATCACCAGCGGGCGCAGGTCCGCGCGCGCGGTGTACAGAGCGGCCGTGTAGCCCGCCGGCCCGCTTCCGATGATTATGACGTCCTCGACCGCCGTGCGGTCCTGTCCGCTCTCGCTCACTTGGCCTCCACGGTTACTTTACTTTCTGAAGTATAGCTCTGGCGCTCGGCCTCCCAGCGTGCGACGGTCCTGCGCAGCTGGAAGTAGGCGACGATGCCGGGTGGGATCGGCAGCCAGAAGGCGATCACCCGGTAGGCCAGCACCGCCGGGAAGACGAGCCCCGCGGGGATGCCGAACAGCAGGAAGGCGCCGATCATGCCGGCGTCCACCGTGCCGACGCCGCCCGCGGGCGAGGGCAGCAGGTTCGCCGCCATGCCGACGAAGAAGCCCTGCACCAGCACCCCGAACGCGACGTTCCCGCCAAAGGCCTCGAAGCTCGCCCACAGGATCCCGATCTGGGCGGCCCAGAAGCCGACGGCGCCGGCGATCGCCAACGCACCGCGCCGCGGGTGGCCGACGTAGTCGATCGCGATGCGCACGCCCGCCGCGAGCGTGGCCGGCACCGTCGCGAGCTTCTCCGCCAGGCGCTGCGAGCGCCCGCCGCCCGAGACGCGGGCCAGCCGCCGCTCGAAGTCCCCGGGAATCAGCGCGACCAGGCCGAGCAGCGCGATCACCACACCGGCGATCGCGGCCGGCACGATCGTCGCGCCGAACGGTGCGGCGCCGGGCAGGACGCCGGTCCTCAACAGCACGCCGAAGACCACCAGCGCGCCGAGGTAGACCGTGTAGGTGAGCACGAGGAAGGACACCATCCGGCAGGCCGAGCGCCGCCGCGGCATCCCCGCCTTGCGCAGCGCCCAGTAGGTCAGCACCAACCCACCCGCTCCGGCGGCCGAGAAGAGGCGCGTCGCCGCCAGGCGCTCCATCGTGATCTGGTACGACGCCGCGGCGTCGATGCGCTTGCGCACCGGATCGCTGCCGCGCCCGCCCAGCACGCCGCGGAAGAGCGCCATGTAGGACGCGAAGGCGCCGATGTTGAACGCGGCCGCGATCACCATCCAGTACCAGGTGGCCTGGTCGAGGCGCCGCAGGCTCTTGTCGAGCCCGACGAGCTGGGGGATCACGAAGTAGATCGCCGCTACGAACAGCGCGACCACGAGCAGCGCGACCGCCAGCCGCCGGCGGTCGGACAGCAGGTCCGAGACGTGCAGATCGTGCTCGGCCTCGTCGTGCTCGTCCTCGAGCTCGGGGTCGGCGGGCGAGGGACCGCCACCGGCTGCGGAACCGCGCGGGCGGCGGTGCTGCCCGAGGGCCATCAGCGCGGTGCGGACGCGTTGCGCCGGGGGTGGCGGGCGGCCGGGCTCACGCATTGATCGTAGACCCGCGGCCAGCGGTCCCCCAACGGCCGCGCGCGGATAGGTTGGGCAGCGCATGAGCGGCGTCCACGAGCAGGCGATTCACCCGGTGACGATGGGCCTGCTCTTCTACCCTCGCGGGGGCTCCGCGCAGGTCGTGCGCTACCTGGCGCGGGCGCTCGAGCCGGCGGGATGGGACACGAGCCTCGCCTGCGGGTCGCTCGGCCGCCCCGGCGATCGCACCCACGCGGCAAGCTTCTTCGCCCCCCTGGCGCCGCAGATCACCGACTACGGAGCTGCGCTGACCGCGGCCGAGCAGGGTCGCGACCCGATCGCGGAGCCCGTACCGATGCATCCCTCCTACGAGGATCGCCCGGGCGCGCCCGACCGCATCTTCGCCGCCGTCTCCCCGCAGCTGCACGAGCACCTCGCGGCCGCATGGTCGCCGCGCCTGGCGGCCGCCGCGGCCGGCGCTCCACCCGAGGTCGTCCACCTGCACCACCTGACTCCGCTGCACGACGCCGCGGCCAGGGTCCTGCCCGCGACGCCGGTCGTCACGCACCTGCACGGGACCGAGCTGAAGATGATCGCGCGCGCGCTGGCGCTGCAGGCGATCGCGCGCGAGCACGGCACCGACATCGCCGGAATGGCGCAGCTCGACCCCGGCAGGGACGTGCGCTGGGCGAGTTGGCGCTTCGCCGCTCACTGGGTCGAGGCGATGCGCGCCTGGGCGCGCGCGAGCGCGCAGATCATCGCGATCTCGCCCCACGACGTCGCGCTCGCGAGCGAGCTGCTCGGCGTCGAGCCCCGGCGCACGACGTGGATTCCCAATGGCGTCGACCTCGCGCGCTTCGACCGCGCGCAGCCGTCGAGCGAGCAGCGCACGGCGCGCTGGCGCAGGTGGCTGGTCGAGGATCCCCAAGGCTGGCGCGAGGGCGGGCAGCCGGGCAGCGTGCGCTACCCCGAGGCGGTGTTGACGCGCTTTGCCGATGACGGGGCGGGCGTACCCGCGCCGGTACTTCTGTTCATCGGGCGGTTCACCGAGGTCAAGCGCATCCCGCTCCTGATTCGCGCCTACGCGCGCGCCCGCGCGCACTTCCACCGGCCCGCGCCGCTGGTGATCTGGGGCGGCTTTCCGGGCGAGTTCGAGGGCGAGCACCCCCACACCGTCGCCGAGCGCGAGCGTGTCGAGGACGTGTTCTTCGTCGGCTGGCGCGGGCACTCCGAGCTCGGCGACGGGCTCGCCTGCTCGGACGTGATGGTCATGCCCTCGATCGACGAGTCCTTCGGCCAGGTCTTCGTCGAAGCGATGGCGTGCGGGGTGCCGGTGATCGCGGCCAACGCGGGCGGCCCGCCGTCGTTCATCAACGTCGAGCGTGGCCGGCCCAACGGCTGGCTCGTCAAGCCGGACTCGCTGGAGTCGCTCGCCGAGGCGCTGATCGAGGCGGTCAACGACCCGGCGGCGCGCGCGCAGCGGTCCGCGCACGGCTACGCGGTGACCCGGCGCGACTTCTCGTGGACGACGATCGCCCAGCGCACGGCCGAGGTCTACGAGCGGGCGGTGCGAACGGGCCCTTAGTGGTCCCCGCTTAGCCGGGCCGTGGGCCGGCCGCGGGCTCGAGGATCCGCACCTCGACCGGCGCCTTGGCCGCGAACGCCTCGGCGTCGGCACGCGTGCCGATGTGCTTGCCCCAGTGCATCGGCACCGCGATCCGCGGCTGGATCCGGCGCGCGGCCTCCACGGCCTCGCCGGCGGTCATCACGTAGGTGCCGCTGACCGGCAGCAGCGCGACGTCGACGCCGACGACGGCGTCCATCTCGGGGATCACGTCGGTGTCCCCGGAGTGGTAGAGGCGCTGACCGCGCACGTTGACGTCGAAGCCGACGCAACCCGCCTGACGCGGGTGAAACAGGCGGCCCTCGCGATCGCGCTTGGAGGTGTTGTAGGCCGCCAACGCGGAGACTGAGACGCCGTCGAGCGGGTCGAGCTCGAGCTCCTCGCCGGGCGCGATCGAGGCGACCCTCCCCCGCGACCGCTCGGCCACCGCCGCCGGTGCGACGAGCAGCGTGTCCTGATCGGAGAGCCGCTCTATGTCCTGCGGCGAGAAGTGGTCGTAGTGGCCGTGGGTGACCAGAATCAGGTCGGCCTTGGGCCCTGCGGGCACCCGGTAGGGATCGATGTAGATCGTCGCATGGCCCGCGGCCAGGCGGAACCCGGAGTGGCCCAGCCACTCGAGCGCGTCGACGATCATCGGCGTCAGGATAGGCCCGCCCCCCGGCACTCCCGGGTTCGTACTAGGGTCGCCGCCTCTTCCACGGGCAAGGAGTCAGGCGTGAGCTGCGAGACGGTGCAGTGGGACCAGGACGGCGGGATCGGGCGCATCACGCTCGACCGCCCGGACTCGCTCAACGCCTGGACGCACGAGCTCGGCGCCGAGCTGGGCGAGCTCGTCAACGAGCGCTGCACCGACCCCTCCGTCCGCGCGGTGACGATCACCGGCGCCGGGCGCGCGTTCTCGTCAGGCGTCGACCTCAAAGCCGGCATCGAGGCCGATCCCGACGACGGCGCGCCCGACGTGCGCAGCGAGCTGGACGTCTACAACCCGATCATCGTCGGGGTGCGGACGCTGGAGAAGCCGGTGATCGCCTCGGTCAACGGCCCTGCGGTCGGGCTCGGCTGCTCGCTCGCGCTCGCGTGCGATCTCGTGCTGTGCGCCGAGTCGGCCTACTTCCACCTCGCCTTCGTGAACATCGGCCTGATGCCCGACGGCGGCTCGACCATGTTCGTCCCCGCCGCCGTCGGCAAGGCGCGCGCGTTCCAGATGGCGCTGCTCGGCGAGCGGGTCCCCGCCGCGCTGGCGCTCGAGTGGGGCCTGGCCAACGAGGTGCACCCCGACGACGAGCTCGCCGAGGCGACCGGCCGGCTCGCGACCCGGCTCGCCGCCGGGCCGACGCGCTCCTACGCCTCCTCCAAGCGCGCGCTCAACCGGATGCTCTACCCCGACATGCAGGGCCAGCTCGAGCTCGAGGCCGAGTCCCAGCACACGCTCGCGCGCACTGCCGACTTCGTCGAGGGCGTGAGGGCGTTCGCCGGGAAGCGCGAGCCGGCCTTTCGGGGCGAGTAGGGGTCGGGGCCCGCCCTCCACTCGTCGGGGCCCGCCCTCCACTCGGTGAGGGCGCTCCGAAGAGAGGACGCCGCTCAGCGCGGGACGGAATCGCGTTTCAGCCCGCGCAGCAGCCGCCGGGCCACCTCGCGCTCGGTGGCACGCCCGTAGGCGGCGCTCTGACCCGCCGTGAAGACGGCCACGGCCACGCGCCGCTTTCCGCGGCGCAGCAGACCGACCTGGTTCTCGGTACCCGGCACCCAGCCGCTCTTGAAGTACAGCGCCCAGCCGCGCGGGCGCACCTGGGCGATCCCCCATCGCTGGTGGGCGACGATCGAGCCGAGCAGTCGCATGGCGAACCGGCGGTGGCGACCGACCACGAAGCGATCGATGCGCAGGAACAGCTTGGCCTGGTCGCGCGCGCGGACTCGCGTGGCGCCCCAGCTGAGGCTGGGGGCGAAGTCGCGCATGCCTACGCGGCGGGCGAGCCGCACGAGCGCGCCGTTGCCCACGAAGTTGCGCACCCGCGTGGCCGCCCCGTTGTCCGAGCGCCGGATCATCGGGCCGATCAGGCCGCGCTGCGCCCCCCTCAGCCTGCGGCCGCGGACATTGCGGTGGTTGAGGTAGGCGACCATCAGCATCGCCTTGACCACGCTCGCCGACCTCGTGGTCTCGGTATCCCGGTAGCCGTAAAGCCGGCGCGGGGTGCGCAGGGCGAACGAGGTGAAGCCGGTGCGCCTGGACGCGTAGGCGCGGGCGGCGCGAAGGGCTGGATGCCACGCGCGCTCGCTGTCGGAGGCGAGCGGATTCGAGCTGCGCGGCACCGCACCTGCCGGCGCGGCCGCCACGACGCCCGCCAGCATCGCGACGAGCCAGGGCGCGAGAACGCAGGAGCGCACGCCGCGAGGCTACAGCGCGCTCGTGAGCTCTGGAGGCATCCGCCACGAAGTGGAGTACGGCGCGGGCCGCAGGTATGATCCCCGCGCCTTGACGGACCGCTCGCCCGCTCCCGGTCGCCGCACCCCGGCGCTCGCGCTCGCATTCGCCGCGGGGCTCGTCTTACTGCTCGCCTGCGCGCCCATCGCCGCGGCCGACGTCTTCACGCCCGAGTCCGGCGGCTCACCCAACGCGGACGACATCGACTCGCTCTACAAGATCGTCCTCTACATCTCGATCCCGATCTTCCTCGTCGTCGAGGGCGTGCTGATCTGGACGCTGGTACGCCACCGCGAGCGCCGCGGCGGACCTGCGCCGGTGCAGATCCGCGGCAACACCCCACTCGAGCTCGGCTGGACGGGCGGCGCCGCGCTCATCCTGGTGCTGATCGCCGGCGTCACCTTCGTCTACCTGGGCGGGATCCAGAACCCGCCGCCCTCGGGTCCGGACGGCCTCGCCTCGGTCGCGCCCGGCGCCCAAGTCGCCTCGATCGACCAGCCCGATCCGCCGCCGAGCGAGGGCAAGGCGCTCAACATCGACGTCAACGGCCAGCAGTACCTGTGGCGCTACGACTACCCGGGGGGGGTCTTCAGCTACTACGAGATGGTGGTCCCGACCGACACCACGGTGACGCTCGACATCAGGGCCTCCGACGTCGCGCACTCGGGGTGGACCCCCGAGTTCGGCGGCAAGGCCGACGCGGTGCCCGGCCACACCAACTCGACGTGGTTCAAGATCGCCGACGAGGGCGTCTACGCAGGCCAGTGCGCCGAGCTGTGCGGCGGCAATCACGCCGACATGCGCGCGACCGTGCGCGCGGTCTCGCCCGAGGACTACCAGGAGTTCATCCGCACCCAGCGCGAGGACATCGCCGCCGCGCAGGAGGGCCTTGCCGCACAGCGCAAGGAGCGCGCGGCCGGCGCCGAGACCGAACCGAATCAGGAGGGGTCCTGATGGCCACGACCGAGCGCGGCGCGCGCCGTCTGAACACCCCCGCCCGCCCCGAGGTCGTCATGCACGGCATCAAGGAGCGCCCCGGGGGCTGGCTCGAATGGCTCACTACGACCGATCACAAGAAGATCGGGATCATGTACCTCTTCGCCACCTTCATCTTCTTCATCATCGGCGGCGTCGAGGCCCTGCTGATCCGCCTCCAGCTCGCCGTGCCCGACGGCACGCTGGTCACCCCCGAGACCTACAACGGCCTCGTCTCGATGCACGGCACGACGATGATCTTCCTGTTCATCGTCCCGGTGTTCGCCGGCTTCGCCAACTACTTCGTGCCGCTGATGATCGGCGCGCGCGACATGGCCTTCCCGCGCCTGAACGCGCTCTCGTTCTGGCTGCTGGCCTTCGGCGGGATCGCCTTCTACGCGAGCGTCTTCTTCGAGCCGCCGCAGGCCGGCTGGACCTCCTACGCGCCGCTCTCCGATGACGCCTTCCTACCGAGCGGCGGCGTCGACGCGTGGATCTTCCTGATCCACCTCACGGGCCTGTCGTCGATCATCGGCGCGATCAACTTCGTCGCGACGATCCACAACATGCGCGCGAAGGGCATGGGCTGGGGCCGCATGCCCCTGTTCATCTGGTCGATGCTCGTCACCAGCTACCTGCTGATCCTGGCGCTGCCGGCAATCGCGGCGGCGGCGACGATGCTGCTCACCGACCGCCACTTCGGCACCGCCTTCTTCGACCCGACCGGCGGCGGCGACCCGCTGCTGTGGCAGCACCTGTTCTGGTTCTTCGGCCACCCCGAGGTCTACATCATGATCCTGCCCGCGTTCGGGATCATCTCGGAGATCCTGCCGGTGTTCGCGCGTAAGCCGATCTTCGGCTACAAGGCGATCGCCGGGGCGACCGTCGCGATTGGCTTTCTCAGCCTCCTGGTCTGGGCCCACCACATGTTCACCACACCCAGCGCGACGGTGGTGCTGGTCTTCTTCATGATGAGCTCGTTCCTGATCGCCGTGCCGACGGGCATCAAGATCTTCAACTGGATCGCGACGCTGTGGCGCGGCTCGATCGTGATGAAGACGCCGCTCTACTTCGCAGCCGCGCTCCCCGGCCTGTTCGTGATCGGGGGCATCACGGGCGTGATCCTGGCCGTCTTTCCGGTCGACTGGCAGCTGCACGACAGCTACTTCATCGTCGCCCACATCCACTACGTGCTCTTCGGCGGCTCGGTGTTCGGTCTCTTCGCCGGGCTCTACTTCTGGTTCCCGAAGATGTCGGGGCGGATGCTCTCCGAGGCGCTTGGCAAGTGGTCGTTCTGGGTGATGTTCGTCGGCTTCAACCTGACCTTCCTGATCCAGCACTCGGCGGGGCTGTCGGGCATGCCGCGGCGGATCTACGACTATCCCGAGAGCGCCGGCTGGGCGGGCTTCAACCTCGCCTCGACGATCGGCTCGTTCATGCTCGGCCTCGGCGTGATGCTCACCGTCGCCAACGTGGTGCGCTCGATCCGCCACGGCCAGCGCGCCGGCAACGATCCGTGGAAGGGCAACACGCTCGAGTGGTTCACGCAGTCGCCGCCGCCGGAAAACAACTTCGACGTGATCCCGCGCGTGCGCTCGGTCGAGCCGATGAAGGACATCCGGCGTGAGGTGAGCAAGGCCGGTGAGCCCGCGGGCTCGGTCGCACAGCCGGTGGCGTCCGGCACGTGATCTCCCCCCCTTCCGCGGGCTTCAGGCGGCTCGCGCTCGCCACCATCGGCGCGACCTTTCTGCTGATCATCGTGGGCGGCATCGTGCGCGTGTCCGATTCCGGGCTCGGTTGCGGCCCCGCCGGCTCGGGCTTCCACGGCTGGCCGTTCTGCAACGGCGATCTGGTGCCGGGCCTCGACCTCAACTCGGTGATCGAGTACACCCACCGGGCTCTGGCCGGCGTCGTCGGGATCATGATGATCGCCCTGGCGGTGCTCGCGCTGCGGCGCCACCGCGGCCATCGGGGACTCGTCCGCGCGAGCGTCGCCGCGGTGGTGCTCGTGTTCGTCCAGGCGCTGCTCGGCGCTGCGACCGTCGAGAGGAATCTCGAAGCGAGCCTCGTCGCCGCCCACCTAGGCCTGGCGATGGGGCTGCTCGCGCTGTTGCTCTACGTCTGGCGCGCCGCGCGTCCGGAGAACATCGGGGCGCCCGAGGCCGACGGCGGCCCGCGCTTTCGCCGGCTCGCTCTGGTCTCGGGCGGGCTCGTGCTCATCACGATCGTCGCCGGCGGCTACATGGCCGGGACCCAGAACTACGGCCGCGCGGGCTACCAGCTCGGCGACGGCGCCCACCACGCCTGCGGCAAGGAGTTCCCGACCTGTAACGGCGAGTTCCTGCCGTTCGGCGTCGCCCGGCTCGTCGACATCCACCTCACCCACCGAGTCTTCATGTACCTCGCCTCGATCGCGATCCTCGCGCTGGTGGTGCTCGCGCTGCGCAAGCGCCCGAGCGCGGGCGTCGTGCGCAGCGGGTACCTGCTCGCCGCGCTTCTCACCGCGCAGATCCTCGTCGGCGCGCTGAACGTGTGGCTCGACGAGTACGAGACGCTGATCGTTACCCACCTCGCGCTCGGAACGCTGCTGTGGGCGGCGGTGATCGGACTTACGCTGCAGCTCTACCGGGTGCCGGCGCCGAGCGGGGCACCTTTGCCATCGTCGGGCCGCGGCGAGCGCGCCAAGGCGGTGGCGGCGTAATGTCCGCGGGGCGCTCGGCTGCGGCCGGCTCGGCGGCCACCGTCCGCCCGGTCGCTGGCGTGCGCCGGCTGGTTTCCGACTACGTCGAGCTGACCAAGCCCAAGGTCCAGTCGCTGCTGATCTTCACGACCGTGACCACGATGTACGTGGCCGGCGATCCCGCGCTGCACCTCGTCGCGCTGACCTGTCTCGGCGGCTATCTCTCGGCCGGCGGCGCCGGTGCGGTCAACCACTTCTACGACCGCGACATCGACGCCGGGATGGCACGCACCGCCGACCGCCCCGTGCCCGCCGGGCGGATCGCGCCGACGGCGGCGCTGTCCTACGGACTGGTGCTGGCCGCGCTCGCCGTCGCGATCCTCTGGATCGGCGTCAACCCGCTCGCGGCGGCGCTGTCGTTCTCGGGCTTCCTCGGCTACACGCTCGTCTACACGGTCTGGCTCAAGCGCAGAACCCCGCAGAACATCGTCATCGGCGGGGCGGCGGGCGCGGTCCCGCCGCTGGTCGGCTGGGCCGCCACGACGGGCTCGCTGAGCTGGACGGCGCTCTACCTGTTCGCGATCGTCTTCTACTGGACGCCGCCCCACTTCTGGGCCCTGTCGCTGCTGATGAAGGACGAGTACGCGCGCGCGAAGGTGCCGATGCTGCCGGTCGTCCGCGGCGAGTCCGAGACGCGCAAGCAGATCCTGCTCTATTCGCTGCTGCTCTACGCAGTCACCCAACTGCCCTTCTGCGCCGGTGGCTTCGGCGTGCCCTACCTCGTCGCGTCGGTGGGACTCGGCGCGGCGTTCATGGGCTGCGCGATCGTGCTCTACCGACGCGCGGATCGCGGTTCGGCGCTGCGCCTCTACCTCTTCTCGCTGCTCTACCTCGCGCTGCTGTTCGCGGCGATGGTGGTCGATCAACAGCTGCTCTAGAGCCGTCGTGGAGCCGGGCCATCCTCCTGCCGCTGCACGATTACTTCCAGCGCGTCCGCGGGACCCGCCTGCGCCCTAGCCTGGCGACGTGCGCGCACGGCTCGTCGTCCCGGCTCTCGTGCTCGCCTTCCTCATCGCTGCACTGACCGTCGCTCCGTCACCGGCCGGCGCGGCGCGCGCGAACGTCGCGGCGCTGCAGGTCGCATTGCGCGCGTTCGACCTCGACTGCGGCCGCGTCGACGGGATCAGCGGCCCTCGCACCAAGCGCGCGGTTCGCCGCCTGCAGCGCCGGCGCGGGCTCGGCGTGGAC
>JBPCPD010000133.1:0-11634 GCA_050999535.1 Thermoleophilaceae bacterium | reverse complement strand
GCTCAAGGCGGCGGGCCTGGCGCGCTCCGAGCGCGACGGCCGGATGGTCATGTACGAGCTGACCGATCGCGGCAGTGCGCTTCTCGCCGCCGTCTGCCCGGCCCCAGCGGTAGGCGCGTGAACCCGGTCGAGCTCCCGACGGCCTCCCCGCCGTCGCCGGCTGGGCCCACAGCCGCGCGGGGCGCGGCCCCCGTGACGCCCGCGGCAGCGCTGACGCGCGAGCGCTACGCCCGGCTGGCGCGCCGCGTGAAGCTGCTGTCGTGGCTGTCGCTGGCTTGGATGACCGTCGAGGGCGCGGTCGCGCTCACGGCCGGGATCGTCGCCGGCTCGATCGCGCTGATCGGCTTCGGCCTGGACTCGGTGATCGAGGGCTTGGCCAGCGTGATCATCATCTGGCGCTTCACCGGCGCGCGCGTGTTCAGCCACGCCGCCGAGCAGCGCGCCCAGAAGCTCGTCGCCGCGCAGTTCTTCCTGCTGGCCCCCTATGTGGGCTTTGCGTCGATCAAGGCGCTGGCGAACGGCGAGCATCCCGACGTGTCGTGGGTGGGTATCGCGCTGGCGGCCGGCTCGGTCGTGTTCATGCCGATGCTCGGCATCGCCAAGCAGCGCCTGGCCGAGCAGATGGGCTCGGTCGCCACCCGCGGCGAGGGCCGTCAGAACATGCTGTGCGCCTACCTCGCCGGGGCGCTGTTCGTCGGCCTGCTGGGCAACGCGCTCGTCGGGGCCTGGTGGCTGGACCCCGCGGTCGGGCTGCTGATCGCCGGCGCAGCGGTCAAGGAGGGCGTCGGGTCCTGGCGCGGCGAGGGCTGCTGCGTGAGCTCCCCGCTGGAGGGCGCCGGCTTCGCGGAGGACCGCTGCTGTCAGGAGGACTGCGACACGCCCGCCGGCGCAGCCGCGCAGACTCCGAGCGACCGCGACGACTGCTGGGACTAGACCGAGGATGAGCGACGAGCACACGCACGATCACGGTGGCCGCGAGCACGAGCACAGGCACGGGCACGGTGGCCACGGGCACGAGCACCGCGGGCACGAGCAGCCGCACGAGCCCGAGCACGGGCACTCGCACGGGCACGGGCACGGCCACGGCCACGGCCACGGCAACGGCCACGGCCACGGCCACGGCGGCCACGGTCATTCGCACGCGCCGTCAGCGGACGCCGATCGGCGCTGGCTGGCTATCGCGCTCGCGCTGATCGCGTCGTTCATGGGCGTCGAGATCGTCGTCGGCCTGCTCGCCGATTCGCTGGCGCTGCTGTCCGACGCCGCGCACATGCTCACCGACGCCGGTTCTCTGGGCTTGGCGCTGGCCGCGGCGACGCTGGCGGCACGGCCGACTTCGGGCCGCTTCACCTTCGGCCTGGGGCGCGCGGAGATCCTGTCGGCGCAGATCAACGGCGCGCTGCTGCTCGTGCTCGCCTCCGTGATCGCGTGGGAAGCCGTCGGGCGCCTCGACAGCCCGCCCGAGGTGCAGGGCGCGCTGGTGATAATCGTCGGCGCCATCGGCGCGGTCGTGAACGTCGCCGCCGCCTGGGCGCTGTCGCGCTCTGAGCGCCAGTCGCTGAACGTCGCCGGGGCGCGCGCGCACGTGCTCGCCGACCTGTACGGATCGCTGGCCGCCGTCTGCGCGGGCATCCTCATCGTCACCGTCGGGTTTGGGCAAGCCGACCCCATCGCGGCGCTGGTAGTCGCGGCGCTGATGCTGCGCTCGGGCTGGGCGCTGCTGCGCGACTCCGCCCGCGTGCTGCTGGAGGCCACCCCGACGGGGATGGACGCGCAGCAGATCGGTCAGGCGATGGCCGCGCACCCCGGGATCGTCGAGGTGCACGACCTGCACGTCTGGGAGGTCACATCTGGCTTCCCGGCGCTGGCCGCGCACGCGCTCGTAGCTCCCGGCGACGACTGCCACCGCCTGCGCCGCGAGCTCGGCGCGATGCTGCGCGAGCGCTTCGGTATCGCCCACACCACCCTCCAAGTCGATCACGAGCGCCGACCCGACGGCCGCCTGCTGAGCATCGACGACCGGCGCGCGCCGACGCTCAGCGGCCCGGTCGACTGACCCGCGCAATCTGGCCAGAACCTCGGGACGCGGCGCGCGAGATGCTGCCGGCATCCGCGCGCTGAGCCCGGAGAGCCGAGAACCGTCAGCACGGATTCCGTATTACACTGATCCCGTGGCGAACCTGACGATCACCGTGGATGACGATCTGCTGCGCCGTGCCCGTGCTCGCGCCGTAGAGCGGGGGACATCCGTCAACGCGGTCCTACGCGAGGAGCTCTCGCGTTATGTCGACGCGTCGGCCGGCGATCGCGCTGCCCACGCCTTTCTCGCTGTGGCGCGAACAGCCATAGGTTCCAGCGGCGCCGGCGGGCGGACGTGGACACGCGACGCGCTCCACGCGGACCGTGGATGACACCCGGTGACTGACGGCGCGATCTTCGTCGACACCAACGTGTTCGCCTACGCGCTCGACGACGCCGAGCCCGTCAAGCGCGACACCGCACGGGAGACGATCGAGGCGCACCGGCGCGAGATCATCGTGAGCACGCAGGTGCTCCTCGAGCTGCACGCGGTGTGCACGCGCCAGCTCGGGATGGATCGCGAGGTCACCGGCACGGCCGTCCGCGCCGTCGCGCTGTTCCCGGTGGTCAGCAGCGACCGCGAGCTCATTCTGGACGCGGTGACGCTGGCGACCGACGCGCAGCTATCGGTCTTCGACGCCACGATCGTGGCCGCGGCCGTCCGCGCCGGGTGCACGACGCTGCTCAGCGAGGATCTGAACGATGGCCAGCTGCTGGGTGGCGTGCATGTGCGCAACCCGTTCGCGTCGGCAGCCTGAGTCCGGGTCGGTGGGTGCTCATCGTCGGACGGTCCGGTGGCCGGCCCGAGCGGGATCGTCGCCGCGTCCTCTCCGGCGACAGAAGCAGCACGTGCAGCGAGGGTCGATTGCCGGCCCTCGCGGGCGTTCAGCGAGTCTCGGGATCCGGCCGTCCGGGGCCGTCGGGCGGCGGCTCGTCGGGGTCGGGGTCGGCCCCGAACCAGTCGGGGAGCGTCAGCGTGCCATCGGGCGCTTCGGTGATTCCGTCGGGCGGCCAGCGCTGGGGAAAGGGCGGGCGCTTCCAGACCCACTGCCCGCCGGTGGAGCCGTAGTGGTGACGGATCGACTTCAGCAGCTCCTCGCGATCGTCAGGGCAGGCGCAGCGGCGCGGCCCGAGCAGCCCGCCGGCGTGCCACACCAGCCACTTGCCGGGCATCGCCTCGATGAGCTCGCCGAACAGGTCCTCCTTGGTCGAGGCGTCGATGGCACTGCGCGTCGCCCCGTCGGGCAGGCAGCTGCAGACGTCGCATCGGAACCTGAAGCTGACCGGCGTCATCGAAGGGAGGGTAATCGCGAGGCGGCGGAGTGACAGGCACAGGCGGTGCGCCGGGCTACCGGCCCACCGCCGCCCGCCGGGGACCCGCCTCGTCGGGGGCGCTCGTCACCGGCGCCGCGATCGCGCCCTGCTCGATGTGGATCACGCACTCGCGGCGCGCGAGCGCGAGGTCATGGGTGATCAGGAGCACGCCCAGTCCCGTCTCGCGCTGCACGTCGGCGATCGCCCTGAGCAGCGCCGCCTGGGTCGAGACGTTCTCGTCGGGGACGATCGCCCACACGAGCCGGGGGATGGCGGGCTCGCCGCGGAAGTAGTCGGGGTTGGCGGACATGACGACCCGGTCGCCCTTGCGAAACTCGTCGAACTTGAACGGACCGGTGCCGACGGGCTTGGCGGTGTTGAACTCGGTCTTGTTGAGATCCTCGCCTTCGAGCAGGTGCTCCGGCACGATCCCGAACTCGAGCGTGTCCAGGAAGGACGGGTCGACGCGCTTGAGCGTGACGCGCACGGTCGCGGGGTCGACCGCATCGACCTTCGCGAGCGTGTCGTCGAGCAGGTCACGCAGCGAGGTGGCGACCTTCGGGTCGAGGATCGACTCGTAGGTGAAGACGACGTCGTCGGCGGTGAAGGGCTCGCCGTCGTGGAACTCGACCCCCTCGCGCAGGCGGACCGTGACCGTCCGGCCGTCCTCGGAGACCTCGGGCGCCGCGCCGCGAGGTCGGGCTCGAGCTCGAGGTCGCCGCCGCGCTTGAGCAGGCCGTTGAACATCGGCCACTTGTCCCCGTAGAAGGTGCCGAAGATGTCACCGAAGACCGGGTTGAAGTTCTCCGGCTCGGCGCCGAGCGCGATCACGACCGGCTGCCCCTCCCCGCCGGTGCGCCTTCATCAGCGCGAACGACCTGCAATAGCGTAGGCGCCTCGCTACAGTGCGCAGCTCCGAGCCTGCGCGCTCGCGCGTCGTCGATCGACGCGACGGATCGCACGAGCGTTCGATCGAGTCGAGAGGCTGAGATCTACCTGCACTGCCCCCGCTGCCGGCTTGCGATCAAGTGCCGTGCGGACAACCTGACCCTGACCGACTGCCCGCGCTGCCTGGCACGCGCAGCGATCGCGGCGCCGCTGTTTGCCTCGCCGCTGAACGGCGCCGACCTGCACGCCGCCGACGGCGAGCCCCGGCGGGACTCGCGCACGCCCACCGCTCGACGGGTCGCCGGCGCCGACGAGCGCTGACGAGCTGCTCCCGCCGGGCGCAGCGAGCGCCATCACCCCCCCCTTCGCGGAATGCGACCGGGCCTGGACGCTTGCGCCCCGGCCCCGGTCGTCGTCGATCAGTTGTGGGCGTGGTGGTGCACGTCCTCGAGCCCGGCCTCGTGCACATGCGGGTGCGCGTGCGTGTCGCCCTCGTGCTCGTGGTCGTGGTCATGCTCGTGCTCGACGTGCTCGTGCTCGTGCGTGGTATGCGCGTGCGAATGCGTCACGTCGTCGTGGCTGTGCTCGTGTGAATGCGGTGCGTCGTGGGTGTGTTCCTCGGTCATGTCGCTCCTTGTCGGGTTGCCGTCATATCGATGGTGGGGGCACGCGGCGGGTCGGCCGCGCCGACGCGGAGGTGCTCGATGTGGCGCAGCGCCTCGTCGACCAGCGTCGCGACGTGCGGGTCGTAGAGCCCGTAGATCACCTGGCGGCCGGTGCGGCTGCCGAGCACGAGCCCGAGGTCGCGCAGGATCCGCAGCTGGTGCGAGACGGCCGGCTGCTCCATCTCCACCGCCGCCGCGAGATCGCCGACCGCGCACTCGCCCTCGCGCAGGCGCGCGAGGATTCGCACGCGGCTCGGCGTCGCGAGCGCGCCCATGACGCGGGCGACGTTGCGCGCATCGTCCGCGCTGACCGGGGTGCTCTGAGTGACGCCGTGTGCCTCTCCCATCTGCGCCCATGCTTACATGCATAGCTGCGCATGTCAAGTGGGAAGTGCCGGTGGGGCGGCCTACCTCGAGCTGCTGGCCGGCCCGAGGTTCAGCGAAGGAGGCCGCGGCCAGCGCGAGGATGCACAGGCGTGTGGCTGCTCGCGCCTACTTTGGCGACTAGGCCGGGCCTGCGGATGAAGCGCTACGACGCGCGGCTCACGCCGCTACACGGCCGGCGTCAGTGTGCGGTTCAGGCACGCGATCCCCGCGCTCGCGGAGGATCGCCAGATGCGCCGCCAGCGCCTCAGCCATCCGGACCTCGACCTCTGCGCGCGTCGGGCCAAGCGCGAAGACACCGTCGACATCAGGCGAGTGCGCGCCCCACCCGCCGTCCTCGGCCTGTTCGTAGACGACCAGGTACTGAGTCATCGCAGATCCCTGAAGCCTGTGGTTCGACGCATTAGCGGAAAGCGTACCTACCGGCACGGTGTCCGAGTCCTTCCCGGCGACCGTGACGACGCGGGTCCCGTCCGGACTCTGCCAGATCTCGTGGGACCCCGACTGCCGCATCCCCGTTGATCTCGATGGCGTCGCCTCCAAGGCGGGCCGGCACGGTCCACTCGTCGAGACGAGCCGTGCGTTGCGCCTCCCGCGCCTCGGGGGAGACCTGCACGGTGCCGGGATGCAGGCGGTGGTCGAACCACGCCCACTCCGGCTCGCTGGACACGCGCTCGAACCGGGGCCCCGAGCCGATGTCCGCGCCGGGCGGCGGGGTGGCCTGGCCGTCGGGGTTGCCCGAGCGATACCAGTCGATGTGGTTCACGTTGGCGTAGGTGCCGGCGGGGCCGATACGAAGGAAGGGCTCGCCGTCCGTGCCGAGCACCTCGAGCTCCTCGCCCGTGTCGTTCACGGCGGCGAGCCGGGCGGCCGGGCCGGGCCTCACCACCACGCTGAGCCCGTCCCGCTCGGGGGAGATCTCGTCGACGCTCGTGACGATGGTGGGCGTGGTCTCGCCGTGCGCGGAGGCAATGCCGCGGGGCCGAGCAGGGCGCCAACCGCCAGGGCGGTCACGGCCAGTCGCGGCAGGCGCTTCACGACGGCCCGGCCGGCAGGCTCCCTAGAACCCCGCCTGCCTCACGTAGCGCCGCAGCGTGTGCCGCGTGCCCTTCCTCAGCACCCGCTTGGTGGCGACACCGAAGGAGCGCACCCTGCCGTTGCGCACGCCGACGATCCGCCGTCGCGCGGGCCGAGGCGAAACACGCCCGGGGCCACCCGCACACGGCGCGGGAAGGCCCGGATGCGCCGCGCCTTCTGCTCCGGGCGCACGTGCCGGTGCCTCCACAAGGAAATGAGGGACCCACGGCCGGACGCGATCGTGAGCACGCCGGCTCTCGAGTGGCGTCGGTGCCGACCAGCTCGTCGATGAGCCCACCCTCCAACCCGTCGCGGATGGAGACGTTGCCGACGTCTGAGGAGGCGCTTGCCCCCAGCGGGAGCCGCGCGACCCGTTGGACGCCGCCGCCACAGTCACCGGCGCCGCCGTGCCGGCGTACCGCGTCCAGCACGGCGATGCGCAGCCGAGAGGCGGCGGTAGCGCCGGGCGGGCAACGTCAGTCTTCGCGCTCCATCTGCTCGAGCGCCTCGGCTGCCGCGGCGAGCGTCACGTCGCGCCACTGGTAGAACGCCGCCTCGGAGATCCCCTGCTCGGCGCAGAGCCATTCGACCGTGCGTCCGCCCGCCTGCGCGGTCAGCACGATCTCGAGCTTGCGCTCGGTGGCCATCACGTCGCGCTTCCTGGCAGGGTTGACCTGGGGCTCGTCGCGCACCATCCTGCCGCCACGGAACGTGCCCGCGGCGATCACCAGCCCGGCCGCCACCAGGATGATGTCCTTGAGCACGTACTGGCCCTCGAGCGTGGGCGCGCCGTGCGGGCCGGCGAACAGCCTCGAGGGGTCGACGGCGAGCGGCGACAGGATCCCGACGAACTGCGCCGCCAGCACCCAGATCGCGACCCGCATCACCGCGCCGGTGCCGATCAGGAAGCAGATCCCGATGAAGCACTCCATCGTCGCGACGACCAGAATCGCCGTATCAGGCTGGATCAGCCCCAGGAACAGCACGTTGGTGGTGTCGGTGGCCAGCCCCGCGGCGGGGCTCACACCGGGGAAGTACTTCAGCACACCGAACGCGAGGAAGACCGCGCCGACCGAGATCCGCAGCACCGAGATGCTGCGCCGCACCAATATCCGGTGGACGACGTTTTCGAGCGCGATGAAGCGATGTCCGAGAGCGGCCATGCAGTTTGGTGCGCCACCCCCGCGGCCCCGGTTCAACCGTATGAAGGGACTTGGCGCGTTAGCGGTCACCGGGCCGGGTTGACGAGCGCACCGGTGACCGCTGCCCTCCGCTTGCCGATGGCGCGCGGCAGCGCCCCGGTGCGCACCCGCCCGACCTCCAGGACAAGCGCTCGAGCGAACCGATCACGTCGCGCCGCCGAGACGGTCCGCGAGCTCGCCCGCGGCGCGGCCGAGGTCGCCGCGAACCTCGCGGCCCGCAAGCGCGAGCGCGGCGCCCACGCGCGTCTCGGGGAACACGAGGTCGGCGCGCTCGCCCCACGCCCGCTCGCGTCCGGCGATTCGGTTGGCGACCACCAGCGGGCGCCGCCCAGGGCCCGACAGCGCGGCGGCGACGGCGCTCGCCAGCGCGGGCTCGACGGCGGGGCCGCCGACGATCACGACGTCGTCGGCGAGCGCTGCGGTCGTATGGGGATCGCTCGGATCACAGCCGTCGAGGACCAGCGGAGCGAGGTAGAGCGTCGCGCCCGCGAGCGCGGGGTGGTCGGCGCAGTCGACCAGGCAGAGCCTTCCCGAGGCGCGTACCCTGCCGGCCGCGACCGGCGCGAGCGTACGCGCCAGCCGGCCCGCGGCAGGGTGGCCGAGGGCCATCCCCCCGCCCCCCGGCCCGATCGTCACCGCGCACGCGCCGGCGGCGTCACGACGGGCGAGCTCGGCGCCGAGAGCCCGCGCGACGACGGTGGCCCCGCAGCGCGGCCCGAGCGCGACGACCGCTACGACGCAGCGAGCCTCGACGCCACCGCCGGCGTCCGGCTGCGGTGGCGCCAGGGTCAGCTGGGGCTCTTCGACCGCGGGCTCGGGCTCCACCAGCCAGTCGACGGCCGTCGACAGCGCGTTCGCCATCAGCCGCCGGGGCCCGGCTGCCGGCTGCGCGCTCACGGCAGGGCCACCGCGGCCTTCGCAGTGACCTCGAAGCGCCGCGAGACCGCGGGCAGCGGCGAGGGCGGGCGCAGCCGCACCTCGACGGAGTCGGGGTCGGCCGACACGCGCGCCCGCGCGCGAGACCAACCGGGCAATGCGGCGCGCGCGCCCTCCTTGGGCTCTCCCCCGGCGGCGAGCGCGAGCGCTCCGGCCTCCGCGGCGCCGCCGGCGAGGACGGCGGCGTAGCCGACGGCCAGCAGCTGCAGCGAGACCAGTCCGAGCAGCAGCATGATGGGCACCGCGGCGACCAGCTCGACGCTCGCCTGGTCGCGCTCGCCCCGCCGGCGGGCTCGATGGCTCACGGCGCCTCGCCCAGGCGCGCGCTGGCCGCGACCGCCAGCGGCGAGCTCCAGTTTCCCAGCAGCAGCGGTACCGTGACCTCGACGCGGATCGCGCCGCCCCTGGTGCGCCGCACCTCCAGGCCTCGCTCCAGGGTCTGCGGAAGCGCGCTGCGCGCCGCGGCCTTTGGATCCTCTCCGACGAGCTCGGCCCGCGCGCCCGCCCGCGCCGCGTGCGCGGACATCCAAGCCGCGTGGCCGGCGAGCGCGAACTGCCAGCAGAGCGCCCCGAGCAGCAGCACGAAGGGAACCGCGGCGACCAGCTCGACGCTGGCCTGGCCGCGTTCGCCCCGCCGTACGTGCTCGTTCGCGGACATGGCGCAAATCTCCCGCGCGCACGGCGACGGGACAACGTGCGCGTGTGACGAAGCGCCTCCGGGCCGGTTACGAACCGTTCACGGTCGCGGACGTCCCAGCGGTGCGGACGAGCCTCAGTAGGTGCGGTACTCGGTCCAGACCCGGTAGAGCCCGAACGAGCACAGGCCCAGCAACGCGATCCACGCGACCGCGCCGGCGCCGCCGACGTCGAACAGGCGGTTGGTCGCGCAGAAGGTCAGGAAGGCGAGCCCGAGGCAGCCGTAGAGCATCAGGCGCTGGCGGTCCGCGAGCGAGTCGAGCTCGAAGCCGAACTGCCGGTAGAGGCGGTAGCCGAGCAGCGCAATCGCCGTGCAGAAGGCGATCGACAGCATCGTCAGCGCCACCTCCAGGCTCGCGCCCCCGCCCGGCAGCACCGTCAGCGCGAGCGCGACGAGCGCGACGAGCCCGAACTCGAGCGCGGTCTTGGTGGCGGGCCTCACCCTCCGCAGGCTAGTACCAGAGCCTCCGCCGCAACCTCAGGCGATCGCGCCGGCGGCGGTCAGCCCCAGCACGAGCGCCCCCAGCGCGATCCTGTAGCCGACGAACACGCCGAGCGAGTGGCTTGCGAGGTAGCGCAGGAACCACGCGATCGCGAGGTAGCCGACCGCGAACGAGACCACCGTCGCGATCGCGACGTAGGCGAACGGCTCGCCGCCGCCCTCCTCGCCCGAGAGGATCCCCTGAAGCTGGAACAGTCCGCTGCCGAGCACGGTCGGCACCGCCAGCAGGAACGAGAACCGCGCCGCGGCCGGGCGCTTCATCCCGAGCAGCAGCCCGGCGCTCATCGTCGCGCCCGAGCGCGAGACTCCGGGGACCAGGGCGAGCGACTGGGCGAGCCCGATCAGCACGCCATCGCGCGCGGAGATCCGCTCCAGCTCGCGCTCGTGGGCGCCGCGCCGGTCGGCGAAGCCCAGCACCAGCGCAAACACGATCAGCACCGAGCCGATCAGCAGCAGGTTGCGCGCCCCGGTTTCGATCTGGTTCTCGAACGCGAGCCCGAAGATCGTGATCGGGATGCTCGCGACGATCAGGTACCAGCCCATGCGCGCGTCGTGCTCGGACCGCAGGGCCGGGTTGCGCAGCGAGGCCAGCCACGTCGTCGCGATCGCCCACAGGTCCCGGCGGAAGTAGATCAGCACCGCCGCCTCGGTCCCGAGCTGGGTCACGGCCGTGAACGCCGCCCCAGGGTCGTCCCAGCCCAGCAGCGCCGGGACGATGCGCTGGTGGGCGCTGGAGGAGATCGGCAGGAACTCCGTCAGCCCCTGCACGATCCCCAGGACGATGCTCTCGAGCAGCGACACGGCCGCGGAACCCTAGTAGGCGGGCCGGCGGGCAGGCGCCCGGATTCGGGGACGATGAACGCTTTGGGGGCACCGAGCTCCGCCCAGCGGGATCCGGCCGCGCGGCGGCGACATAAGATGCGACCATGACGGCCCGGCCGCCCGCCGACCGGCTGCGCCGCATGCGCCTCGCCGCGCAGCGGCTGGTCCCGGCCACGGCCGCGCGCGACGCCGTCGAGGCCTGCCGCTCGGTGGTCGGCATCCAGGCCCAGGATGTGCGCGCCGCCGGCCTCGCGCTGCGGTCGCGCGTCCCGGGGCTCGAGCGCGCCGCGATCGCCGACGCTCCGCTCGTGCGCACCTGGACCGTCCGCGGCACGGTGCACCTGATCGACGGGCGCGACCGCGCGTGGCTGCACGCGCTGGTCGGACCGCGTAACCGACGGTCCTTCGACGGCCTGATGGAGAAGCGAGGCGCGTTGGAGGCCGCCCGGGCGATGCTGCCGCACATCGTGGCCGTCCTCGACGAGGGTCCGCGCAGCCGCGCCGCGCTGCTCGCGGAGCTGGGGTCGCGCGGCCACCCGGAGCTCGGCCAGGGAGCGATCAACGTCGTCACGGCGTGGGCGTCAGCGCACGGCGTGGTCGTCGGACTGGCGGATGGCCGCCTGCGATCGGCCGACCCGCCGCCGCGCCACGAGGAGGACGACGCGCTGGCGATCCTCGGACGCCGCTACCTCGCCGGCTACGGTCCGGCGAGCGCTGCCGACCTCGCCCACTGGTCGGGGCTGCCGATCACCACGGCCCGCCGCGCCCTGGCGGCGGTCGAGGGCACCGAGGCCGCGGGGGACCTGGTCGCGCCGGCGGGCACGTTCGACCGCGAGCCCCCGCGGGCGCCCGGCGCCCTCCTACTCGCCGCCTTCGACACCGCGCTGCTCGGCTACCGCCGCCGCGAGCCGATCGTCGCCGCCGCGGACGACGGCCACGTGCTGCCCGGCGGCGGCATCCTGCGCCCGACCGTGCTCGCGCGCGGCAGGGCGAGCGGCACGTGGCGGCTGGACGGGTCGGGCGCGCGGCGCGCACTGGCCCTCGCGTGGTTCGGCCGCCCAGCGCCTTC
>JBPCPD010000123.1:0-14173 GCA_050999535.1 Thermoleophilaceae bacterium | reverse complement strand
GTCGACGACTCCAGCTCGCTCGACACCGAGATCTTCAACCTCGAGGAGCTCGAGGGCGCCGACTGGGTGCTCGTCTCCGACGAGCTGCCGCTCGACGAGGCCAAGCGCGACGAGCTGCTCGAGGACTTCCAGGCGACCTGGCGCGGTGGCGGCGACTCCGCGCCGCGCAGCGCCGAGGACGTCGATCCGGCCGTCGTCGCCCCGCTCATCGAGGGCGAGGACGGACCGGTCGAGGACGAGGACGGCGACGCGGCGAAGTAGCGCCGGCTCGCTGAGGCCCCACCGCAGTGCGTCCCGTCTACGCCCTCGGAATCTTCATCCCGATCGCGGTCGCGCTCGAGCTCGCGCACGCGGCCCCACTGCTGATCTTCGCCTCCGCGGCGCTCGGGGTGATCCCCACGGCGGCGGTCATGGGCGAGGCCACCGAGCACCTCGCCGCCCAGACCGGTCCCGGCATCGGCGGCTTCCTGAACGTCACCTTCGGCAACGCGCCCGAGCTGATCATCGCCTTCTTCGCGCTCAAGGAGGGCCTGCAGGAGGTCGTCAAGGCTTCGATCATCGGCTCGATCATCGGCAACGTCCTGCTCGTGCTCGGCGCGGCGATGCTGGTCGGGGGCTGGAAGCGCGAGAAGCAGACGTTCAACCGCACCGCCGCCAACGCCCAGTCGGGAATGCTGCTGCTCGCGCTCGCCGCGCTGCTGCTGCCGGCCGTCTTCCAGCTCGTCCACGGCGGCGGCCTGCCGGGCGTCGGCGAGGAGCGCGTCGACTTCGGCTCCGACCTCGAGCAGCTGTCACTCGGCGTCGCGCTCGTGCTGATGGTCAGCTACGCCGCCGGGCTGTACTTCTCGCTGAAGACCCACCGCAAGACCTTCAACCCGTTCGAGGGCGAGGACGACGAGCAGCACGAGGGCGGCTGGTCGATGAAGCGCTCGCTGATCCTGCTCGCGCTCGCCGCCGTGCTCGTCGGGCTGATGAGCGAGGTGCTCGTCGGATCGATCACCGAGGCCTCGGCGGAGATCGGGCTGTCGGAGTTCTTCGTCGGCGTCTTCGTCGTCGCGATCGTCGGCAACGCAGCCGAGCACTGGGTCGCAGTGCTGGTCGCGGCCAAGGACAAGATGGACCTCGCGGTCTCGATCGCGATCGGCTCGAGCGCCCAGATCGCGCTGTTCGTCGCGCCGCTGCTGGTGCTGCTCTCGTTCTTCATCGGCCCCACCCCGCTGGCGCTGGTCTTCAACGGCTACGAGCTCGCCGGGGTCCTGTTCGCCGTGCTGATCGCGAACTTCCTCACCCAGGAGGGCGAGTCGAACTGGTTCGAGGGCGTGCAGCTGCTTGCGCTCTACGCCGTCCTGGGGCTGGTCTTCTTCTACGCCTGAGGGCCCGCCCGTCCCCCCGAGGCGCGCCCGGCGCTAAGCGCACCCGGCGCCCTACACGTCGTCGGAGCGCGACGCGGTCTCGCCGCCCGACGTCGTGCGGTCACCGCGGCGCGCGCGGCCGTTGCCCGCGTCCGGGCCGTCGTCGCGGGCGTGCGGGCCGTCCTCGCCCTGGTCGTCCTCGCCCCCCTCGTCCTCGTCACCGGAGCCGTCCTGCCCGTCGTCCCTGCTCGCATCGGTGCGGTGCGAGCGCTGCTCGCGCTTGCGCGCCGCGTCGGGATCACGGTGGTCGGCGATGATCGACGCGACGATCCCGATCGTGAACAGCACGGCGATGATCAGCAGGCTGACCACCGGGCCGATCTTGACCAGGTCCTCGATCAGCAGCTTGATCCCGACCACGCCGAGCACGACGGCGATCGTCTGGTCGAGGTAGCGGAAGCGCTCGATCAGGCCCTCGACGAGCACGAACAGCGCGCGCATGCCCAGCAGCGCGAAGACGTTGCCCATCCAGATCAGGAACGAGTCGCGCGTGATCGCGAACGCCGCCGGGATCGAGTCGATCGCGAAGGCGATGTCGGCGAAGACGATCGCGGCGAGGCACAGGAACAGCGGCGTCGCGTAGCGCGTGCCTTCCTCCTTGACGAACCAGCGCCCGCTCGTGTCGTCGTCGTTGACGGGATAGATGCGGCGCACGAGGCGCACCATCAGGTTCTTGTCGGGATCGACGTTCTCGTCGACGCCCTTGTAGATCCGGAAGGCCAGCACCAGCAGGGCGGCGCCGAGCAGGTAGACCACGACGTGGAACTGCTCGATCAGCGTGACGCCGACGAGGATGAACACGCCGCGCAGGGCGAGCGCGGCGACGATGCCCCAGAAGAGCAGCCGGGCGCGGCGTTCGTAGGGCACGCCGAAGTAGGCGAACAGCAGGATGAAGACGAACAGATTGTCGAGCGAGAGCGAGCGCTCGATCAGGTAGACCGTCGTGTAGAGGATCGCCTGCTCGCTGTCCTGGACGATCAGGACGACGACCGCGGCCAGCAGGCTGAGCACCAGCCAGCCGATCGACCACACGACCGACTCCCTGAAGTCGGGGTCGCGGCCGCGCGCGAAGAAGTGCAGGTCGATCCACAGGAACACGAGCAGCGCGACGATCAGCGCCGCCCATGGGGCGATGTCCTGCACGACCATCGACAGGACGGTATCGCCCCCGCCCCGGCTGCCGACTCAGCGCAACAGCTCGGCGCAGCGCGTGAGCTGCGCCGTTTCGTCGGCCCGCGCCTCGTCGAGGCAGTCGGCGTAGCCCTCCAGCGCGTCGGCATCGGGGGCCTCGGAATCGCCGGGAACGGGCTCTGCCGGCGACTCGGCCCCGGTGCCGGGCTCCGGAGCGGTTTCGGTGCTCCCGCCCAGCGCGCCCGATCCCAGGGCGCCGACCCCGTCGAGCTGCCGCTCGAGCTCGGCGATCGGGCGTGCGTCCTCGGGGGTGTCGATCTGCTGGTCGCCGTTGACATCGGCGAGCTCGATCGAGAAGGCCACGGAGCCGCCTTCGATACCCCCGACGGCGGCGCGATCCTCCTGCGGGACGACCAGCTCGAGATTGCCCGAGATGCGCCGCACCAGGCCGTCCTGCTCGCCCACGTAGACGTCGAAACGCGGATCCTGGGCGACGCCGGCGATCTGATCGAGCTCCTCCGAGGTCAGCGGCTGCGGCGCACCCGGGGCAATACCGCCGACGGCGTCCCGCGAACGCCGCGCGAACCCGTTCAGATCGGAGAGCATCGCGCGCACGTCCAACCGGGCCGAGACGTGGCGGGTCGCGACGCCGGCGATCTCCTCGCTGCCCTCCAAGCGCCCGTCGACGACCCAGCCGCCGGGATCCAGCCCGAGCGCCTGCAGCGACGAGCCGCGCTGCCTGCCCGACTCGAGCTGCTCGTTGGCACGCGCGACGTCCTCCTGCGGCTGCTCGTAGAACTCGCCGCCGAACTCGACGAACGCCCGGTCGCCGGTCGAGAGGAACCCGCCCGTCACCGACTGGCCGGCGTCCTGCGCGGCGACATCAACGTCGACGTCGAAGGTCGGCAGGCCATCGCGCTCCCCGGCGGTGATCGGGCCTCCCGCCTGCAGGCGGATCGGCGCCTCGTAGCCATCGAGGCCCTTGATCTCGAGCTCTGCGTCGAGGGCGAGGTCCGCGCTGTCGATGCTGCGACTCAGCGCGCGGTCGAGCAGCGCGGTGACGTCCTCGCCCTGCTCCTCCTCCCCCCCTCCGCAGCCCGAGATCAGAACCGCGGTGAGAACCGCGGCGAGCGCGACCCGCGCCGCGAGCAGGGCCGCGGACGAAAGACGCGAGACGGCTCTGCTGCAAGGCGGGCGCATCGGCTCGGGGGAGCCCCGCAGCGTAGCGCCGCGTCCGGCGATGCCACGCAACTTTGGCGGGCTCGCTACGTTGGAGGACTTGATGTACCCGCAAATCAGCAGGGTGGTGGCGGGCGCCACGGCATGCATAGCGCTCTGCGCGGCGGCCCCGGCCGCGGCGCAGCGGCCGGCCGAGCGCACCGCGGATGGTGGCCAGGTGCTGCTCGTGGGCGGCGGCAAGGACGCCCGGCGCTCCTACGAGCCCCAGCTGCCCGCTCGCGCGGACGGCGGCCTCGGCCGCGAGCCCGCCGTGCGAGCCTCGGCGTCGCACACGGGCGCGACGCGCCCCGCCGCGCGGTCGGCGGCAAAGCTGCGCTTCGGCAAGCGCGGGCGCCGCGCGGTCCTGCGCTCGCTCGCGGATGCCAGGCGCTCGAAGCGCATCACGCGCTCCCAGCACGTGCGCTACCGGCGCTTGTACGTCATCGCCCACACGCGGGCGAAGCGCCTGGGCGGGAAGCGCGGCCGCGAGCTCGCCTCGGTGGTCTCGACCGTCGAGGCGATCGCGATCCGCCGTGCTCTGAACGCAACGCGGATGCCCGCCCTGTTCCTGATCCTGCGCCGCAACGCCGAGTTCTGGCCGCGCAGCCCGCTGCCCAGCCCGCGCGGGACGGTGCAGTTCCGCGGCAGCGAGATGCTCTTCGAGTACTACCCCGGCTACGGGCTGCAGCTCCAGCCGCTGGTCAACTTCAAGCTGGCCAACAACCTGCACGGCGCGTGCGTGAAGCAGACCGACATCCCGTGCGACCGCGGCGCGCTGCGAAGCCTGCTGCGCGAGCTCGTGCGCACCTCGTCGCGGCGCGGGGGCTTTCGCACCTGGGAGTACTACTTCGAGTTCGGCGGCGGGAGCCCCCCGTGGATCAGCGGCATGGCCCAGGCGACGGCGATCCAGGCGTTCGGCCGCGCCTCGCAGCTGCTCGGCAAGTCCGCCTACCGCGGCTACGCGCAAGAGGCGATGGGCGCATTCGAGAAGCGCGCTCCCGTGGGCGTGCTGACCGACGGCCCGCTCGGGGGCCCGCACTACCTGCAGTACTCCTTCGCCCCCACGCTGTACATAACCAACGCGCTGCTCCAGACCGTCATCGGGCTCTACGACTACGCCGCGATCACCGGGGACAAGCGCGCGGGCAGGCTCTGGCGCGCGGTCGAGCCCGAAGCCCGTCGCGAGCTCATGGCGAGCGACACCGGCAGCTTCTCGACCTACTCCTACCGCGGCGCGGAGTCCACGCGCGAGTACCACGAGCTGCTGCGCGAGTTCGCGGCGAGCCTCTGCAGCCGGCTGCGCCACGACACCTACTGCGACACCGCCGAGCGCTTCGAGCGTTACGTCCGCCGGCGCGACGCCAGGTAGAACTCGAGAGCCTCGCCGGCGGGCCGGCGCGGGCTAGGATGCCCCGGTGAGCCCGCGCACCATCCTCTGCACGGGCAAGGGCGGCGTCGGCAAGACGACCGTCGCCGCAGCGACCGCGCGGCGCTGGGCCGCGGCGGGACTGCGGACCGTCGTGCTCTCGACCGATCCCGCGCACAGCCTCTCCGACGTCATGGAGGTCGGACTCTCGAGCCGGCCGACCGCCGTCGCGCCGCTGCTCGACGGCCAGGAGGTTCAGGCCCAGGAGGAGGCCGAGCGTCACTGGGAGGCCGTCTCGGAGTGGCTCGGTGGGATGTTCTCCGAGCGCGGCGTCGACCCGATCGCGGCGGAGGAGCTGACCGTCCCGCCGGGCCTGGACGAGCTGTTCTCGCTGCTGCAGATCAAGGCCCACCACGACTCCGGCAAGTACGACGTGATCGTCGTCGACTGCGCTCCGACCGGCGAGACGCTGCGCCTGCTCTCGTTCCCCGACGTCTGCACCTGGTGGCTCGAGAAGGTCTTCCCCGCGCAGAGCAGGATGCTCGCCGCCGCGCGACCGCTCGCGCGCACGCTGATGCCGGACCTGCCGCTGCCCAGCGACGGCGTGCTCGACGACGTCGAGCGCCTCGTACGCAACCTCGTATCGATGAACGACATCCTGCGCGACCGAGAGCGGACCTCGATCCGCCTGGTGATGAACCCCGACCGGGTCGTGATCAAGGAAGCGATGCGCACCTTCACCTACCTCAACCTGTACGGGTTCCTGACCGACGCGGTGATCGTCAACAGGGTGCTGCCCGAGGCCGCCGGCGAGGGCTACTTCGCCGACTGGCGCGCGCGCCAGCAGGAGAACCTCGAGCTCGTCCATTCGGCGTTCTCGCCGGTGCCGATCCTCGCGGCGCCGCACTTCCCGCGCGAGGTCACCGGAGCAGCGGCACTCGACGAGCTTTCCGAGGCGGTCTTCGCCGGCAGCGCGGCGCACGACGTCCTGCACCACGAGCTCTCGCAGGAGCTGACGGCGACCGACGGGGAGGCCACGCTGCGCCTCGCGCTGCCCTTCGCCGAGCGGGGCGAGATCCAGCTCAAGAAGATCGGGCTGGAGGTCATAGTGCGGGTCGGCCCCCAGAAGCGGACTATCATCCTCCCGCCGGCGCTGGGTACCTACGCCGTGAGCGGGGCGCGTTTCAGGGACGCCGCGCTCGAGGTCCACTTCAGCCAGGCACGTGATGGAGGGCCGCCAACGGATGAGAGCTGACGGGGACGGGCAACCGACCTGGGGCCAGGGCACCGAGGACCTCGGCGGTCCGAGCGACGCGCCCGGGGGGCCTCCGCGCGGCGCGGTCGACCTCAGCGCGCTGATCATCCTGCTCGACGCCGTGCGCCGTGCCGCACCCGCCGAGCTGCAGGATCGCGTGACCGCCCTCATCCAGGAGGCGCTGCTGACGCTGCGCTCGCTGATCGACTGGTACCTCGAGCGCCTCGACAGCAGCCCGCCCGAGCGCACCGTGCAGGACATCCCGATCGATTAAACGGGAAGTTGCTGGGGGCTCACGCCCCCACACCCCCGAGCCACCTGGCCGGCCGGAGCGGGTCCCGGTTGAGGGTTCACATCCCAGACCCCCGAGCCACCTGGCCGGCCGGAGCGGGTGCGCGGTTCAGTCGTCGAGCTTGTCGCGCTCCGGGGCCTCGGCCCGGTCGCCGGCCTCGGGGTCCTGCGAGGGGTGCGGCTCGCTGGTGCTGGTGCTGCCGGTCGGCGCGTGCGGCTCCTCACCGAAGGGCTGCCCGTCGGGATCCGGCGGGTCGCGCGGGTCATCTCGCTGCTCGTAGGGGTCGGGCCACTCGGAGGGTCGGGCTCGCCCACCGGGTTGTTCAGCGCGTGGTGGGGATCGCGGGCGCGATCGGGCAGATCGTCGGTGTCGGCCGGCGGTTCGGGGAAGCCGCCCTCGGCGGTACCGGGATCCGCGGTGCGCGGCTGGTTGGGGCCTTCTGTATTCATGACTGAGCCCTACCCGCCCGTGGAGCGCGGAAACGCGCTCGCGGACTGCAAGATCGTCGCCACGAGAGCCGGATAGCCTGTCGATCATGAAGACCTGGGTGCTCACGGGCTCGCTTGGCAACTTCCGCGCCACGCGCGAGCACGGCTTCCGGCTGATCGGCGCCAAGCAGGGCCGGCGGCGCATGGCCGAGCAGATCGAGCCGGGCGACCAGATCGTCTTCTACGTCACAGGCGTGCAGGCCTTCGGCGGGGTCGTGCGCGTCACCTCGGAGATGTTCGAGGACCGCGAGCAGGTGTGGCCCGGCAAGCCCGGCAAGGCCGACCCCTACCCGTGGCGCTTCGAGACCGAGCCGGTGCAGATCCTCGAAGAGGACCGCTTCGTCGGTGCGATCGAGCTCGCCTCCGACCTCGAGCACGTGCGCAAGTGGCCCGCCGAGCACTGGCGTCTGGCCTTCCAGGGTCAGCTGCGGACGGTCTCCGAGCACGACGCCGGGCTGCTTCGGCGACGCATCGCGGACGCCGCGTGCGCCGGCGCCTCGGTGTGAAGGTCGGGCGCAAGGCTGGCCGGCGGACCCGGTCGAAGAAGGCTGGCCGGCCGACCCGGTCGAAGGGGATCCGCGCGCTGTGGCGCGCGCTCAACCTCGAGCAGCGCGTCGCCGCGGTCGGCGCCGTGCTGCTGATCGTGAACACGTTCGGGCCCTTCTCCTTCATCGAGGCCGCCGTCGTCCTGACGGGCCTCGCGGTGCTCGCCCTGCTGCGCGCGCGGGGCGAGGGCCGGCGCTTCCATCTCCCCCTCGGTGACGGGACGGCAATCCTGGTGGCGGCGCTGTGGTCGGCGCTGCTGATCGTCACGCGGCTGTTCGACCGGCCGCTGGGCCAGAGCGTGCTCGCGCTCGGCTGCGCGGCGATCCTCGCCGCCGCCGGGCTGCGCGAGCGCACCAAGCGCCCGGCCGACGACCTTCCCCCCGAGGCTTCCCCGAGCCCCCGGGGCGAGCCCGACCCCGCGGCCACCGAGCCCCTCCAGCCCGATCCCAATGAGGAGCCGACCGCGTCGCTCGACGACGTCGGCGAGGACCCGACACGGGGCCGGACGGACGAGCCGCAAGGCGATCCCACCGCTCGGGACGAGCCCACCGAAGCCCCCACGCCGGACGAGCCCACCGACGCCCCCACGCGGCGCCTGCGCGGTTGATCACGTACGTGCGGGAATCGGCTCGGCGGCGGGCACTGAGTGCTCGACGGCGGCCTCGCGCGGGGCGCCGGCGAGCGCCCCGCCCGCGCAGCCGTCGGCTTCCACCCGGCCGCCGCGCCCGCTGATGCCGATGAGGGCGAGCACGCCGCCGAGGCCGACCAGCCCGGCGGAGATCGCCATCGCGAGGTGGAACGCGCCCAGGGACGCGTCGGCGCCGTCGCCGTAGCGCGCGGCCACCAGCGCACCGACGAGCGCGATGCCGACCAGCCCTGCCGCTCGCGCGATCGCGTTGTTGACCCCGCTGGCGATGCCGGCATTGCGCTCCTCGGCCGCGGCGAGCACCGTCGCGGTCAGTGGCGCGACGGTCATCGACAGGCCGACGCCGAAGGCGATCAGCGCCGGCAGGAGGTCGGTCGCGTAGCTGAGGTCCTCTGGAACGCGCGTCAGCAGGGCCAGGCCCGCCGCCGACACCAGCGGACCGAGACCCATGAAAAGCCGCGGGCCGAAGCGGTCCGCGAGCGCGCCGAAGCGGCGCGAGAGCAGGAACATGATCACCGTCACGGGAATGCTCGCGCCGCCCGCCGCCACCGCGCTGTAGCCCGCCCCGCGCTGGAGGAAGATCGCCAGGAAGAAGAACAGCAGCGACAGGCCGGCGTACATCGAGAGCGTCTCGAGGTTGCCGACCGCGAAGTCGCGGTTGCGAAACAGGCCGAGCGGAAGCATCGGCGCCGTCACCCTTCGCTCGTAGGCGACGAAGCCCGCCAGCAGCGCGAGCCCGCCCGCGATCGGCAGCGCGACGCTGGGATCGGCAAAGCCGGCCTCGGGCTGGCGGATCAGCCCGAAGGTCAACGCGGCGAGGCCGGCTGCGCAGGCGCTGCCCCCGCGCACGTCGATCGGCACGTCGGCGCCCGCGCCCCGGCCGGCGGGGATGACGCGGGCGATCAGCGCCAGCGTGATCGCGAGCACGGGCAGGTTGATGGCAAAGATCCAGCGCCAGGAGGCGAGGTCGACGAGCTGCCCGCCGATCAGCGGGCCGAGCAGGACCCCGACCGCCCCCCACGCCGTCCACGAGCCGACCGCGGCGCCGCGCTCCTCGCGCGGGAAGGTCGCGACGATCACCGCCAGCGCGGCCGGGGTCAGCAGCGCGCCGGAGACGCCCTGCAGGGCGCGAGCGATCACGAGCAGCTCGATCGTCGGGGCGACCGCGCACAGCAGCGAGGTCGCGCCAAATCCGGCGACGCCGAGCGTGAAGACCCGCCGCTCGCCGAAGATGTCCCCGAACGAGCCGCCGATGAGGATCAGCGAGGCGAGCGTGACAAGGTAGGCGTTCGCGGTCCACTGCTGACCGGCGAAGCCGCCGCCCAGGTCAGCGCGGATGGCCGGCAGCGCTACGTTGACGACGGTCGAGTCGATCGTGACGACGGTCGAGCCGAGAATGCACGCGAGCAGGACCAGGCGCTTGTGCAAGTCCGGGCTGAGCGGTCGCGCCGAAGCGGCCATGCGGCAAGTATGCACCTGGGTGCGTCGCACCGGACGTGCTCGCCCAATCCCGTTTGCGCGGCCGGGCGCGGGGTAGCCACCGACGCATGACCGCTCCCCCAGCGTCGCCGCGACCGAGCCCCCTGGCGCAGTACTCGCCGACCGAGCACCGGCCACTCGCCGGCTACGCGACCCTCGTCGCGGCCTACGGCGCGGTTCTCGCGGGAACCGTCGCGGCGGCCAGGGCCACGGGCTGCCAGGTGCCAGACCGGGTCGGAGCCGGTGACGTGGCGATCATCGGCGTGGCGACGCACAAGCTCAGCCGGCTGATCGCCAAGGACAAGGTCACGAGCTTCCTGCGCGCGCCCTTCACGCGCTTCGAGGGGGAGACCGGCCAGGGAGAGGTCTCCGAGCAACCACGCGGCCGGGGGATCCAGATGGCCGTCGGCGAGCTGATCCTGTGCCCATACTGTCTCGCCCATTGGGTGGCGACGGGCTTCGTCGCCGGCCTGGTCTTCGCTCCGCGCGGCACGCGCCTCGTTGCCGCGACCTACACGGCCGAAGCGATCGCCGACTTCCTCCAGCTCGCCTACCACGCGGCTGAAGCGCGGTCGTGATCCGCAGGCGCGCGGCTGCACCTCGGCGGCGCCTCGGTCCGGCGCTCGGCACGAGGGTTTTGTCCGCTGCTGCTCCGGGCGCAGGTCAAGGAGCAGCTATGACGGTGCGACCACCGCGTGGGAGGCGTCGTCGAAGACGATCACCCCGCCGTGAGGAAGCCAACCCGGCGCCTCGTCGGGACCGCTCAGCAGCGCTGCCTTCGCCAGTGCCTCGCCCTCGAGCGCCGTCAGGGCCAGCGCGGTGACCTCGACGACACCCGTGTAGGCCGGGCGTCCGGTCGCGGGATCGAGCAGGTGGTGCGCGGGGCGCCCGCCGTCGAGCCAACTGCGCTTGCTGATCCCGGCCATCGATACGGCGCCGTCGCTCAGCCTCAGCTCGTGCAGCACCGACCCTCCGAACGGGCTCGCCACTTGGAACACCCGCTCGCGACCCTCCGCGCCGCACACACGCACGTCGCCCTCGCAGTCGATCGCGACGCTCGTGTGCTCGCCCAGCAGCTCGCCCAGCACATCAGCCAACAGGCCCTTCACGATGCCGCCACCGTCGAGCCTGACCCCCGGCGGACGAGTCACCACGCAGCCGGGCACGTCGACCTCGATCTCGCGCCAGCGTGCGTCGGGATGCGGCCCTGCGGGCGCCCGGGGTGGGGCCAGCGCGAGCGCGATCGGCAGCGCCAAGCTGCCACGAGCACGGTCCTCTCGGTATCCGGCGTCCTCGATCTCACCGAGCAGCGTGGCGTCCACCAGGCCGCCGGTCGCGCTCGCGGCGTCCACGGCCGCCTGCACGAAGCGCGCCATCATCGGGCTCACCGACACGCTGTCGAGGGGATCGGCGTTGAGGCTCGTGAGCTCGCTGGTCGGCTTGAAGCGCGAGAAGACCTCATGCCATTCCAGCAGGTGGTCCCTTGCCGCTGTGACCGCGTCCTCGGACGCGCCGGCTGGTCCCTCGCCGGCGACGGTCACGGTGCACGCTCCGCCCAGACAGGTGAAGGTCTTGGAGGCCTCGACCATCTATGAGGCCCCGGCCGCCCGGGCAATGCGGTGGATGCCCGGAGCGGCGTTGGGTTCCAGCTTCATTCGGTCCTCTCGGGTCGGTGACGGTGGCGAGCGAACCGCACCGGCCAAGCCGCTCTGAGCCGGTGACGCGCCCTGCGTCGTGGTCGCGGCCTCCATGCTCAACCTGCCAGGGAGCCCTGGACCTCCGAGACCGGCCGCGGGCCGGGCCCGACGTACCTCGCGCTCGGGCGGATCAGGCGTGCCTCGCGCTTCTGCTCGAGGATGTGAGCGGCCCAGCCGCCGACGCGCGCCGAGGCGAACAGCGGCGTGAACAGGTTCGGCGGGACGTCCGCGGAGTCGAGCACGACCGCGGACCAGAACTCGACGTTCGTGGCCAGCACGCGGTCGGGCTTGCGTGCCTTGAGCTCGGCGAGGGCCGCCCGTTCGAGCGCCTCCGCGGCCTCGAGCCGGGGCGCGCCGATCTCGCGGGCGGTCTGGCGCAGCACGCGAGCCCGCGGGTCCTCGGCCCGGTAGACGCGGTGGCCGAAGCCCATCAGCCGGTCGCCGCGGTCGAGGGCGTCCTTGACCCACGCCTCGGCGTCGCCCTGCTCCTCGACACCGTCCAGCATCGAGAGCACGCGCGACGGCGCGCCGCCGTGCAGGGGCCCCGAGAGCGCGCCGACCGCGGCCGAGAGCGCCGCGGCGACGTCGGCTCCGGTGGAGGTGACGACGCGCGCAGTGAAGGTGGACGCGTTCATACCGTGCTCGGCGGCGGCGATCCAGTAGGCGTCGATCGCCTTGACGTGATCCGGGTCAGCCTCGCCGCGCCAGCGCACCAGGAACCGCTCGGGAATCGAGGTCGCCTTGTCGATCTCGATCTGGGAGACGGGCGCGTGGCCGCTTCCGCGGGCGGCCTGGGCGACGAAGGAGAGACCCATCACCGCCACCCGCGCGAGCTCCTCGCGCGCCTGGGCGTCGGAGATGTCGATGACCGGCTCGAGCCCCCACTCGGAGCCCAGCATCGCCAGCGACGCCTGCAGGTCGACGCGCGGGTCGGCGGTGCGCACGGAGAGCGGATACGGGATGGCGGGCGGGAGCCCGGGGTCGAATGAGCCGTCCACCAGCAGGCCCCAGACCTTCTCGAACGGCACCTTGCCCACGAGGTCCTCGATGTCCACCCCGCGATACCGGAGCGAGCCGCCCTCCCTGTCGGGCTCGGCGATCTCCGTCGCGAAGGCGACGACGCCCTCGAGACCGGACTGAACCTCAGCTACCTCGGCCAAAGCGGCCTCCTCTTGCCTCGCGGGCGACGGAGTCCGAGGTTAGCCGACCGCTGCTGCCCGCCCGTGGCGCGACGTGGCGAGCGAGCCCCGCCGAGAGCGGAGCGGTGGCGGCGCTGGTCGTGCAGTTTCGCGACTGCGTGGGAGGACCTGCCGGGCCGCGCAACCTGCTGATGCGCCGGGCGATCGGCGACGTCGGCTGTCCGACCCCGGCCTCGCGCGGACCTAGCACGCCACCCCGTCTGGGAACGACCACAACTTGGCACGGGACCCCCGAACGCGAACGCAATCCAATCTGGTCACGTCCGGTGCGCCCAGCGTGGATATCGCCGTGCTGGGGACCGCCTTCGTCGTGTTGTGGTCGCGGCTCGCGCTCACCTCGCCTTGGTCTGGCCGCCGCGCGTCGCGCGTTGCACCAGTGCGGGCGATCGAGCCGGCCACTAGGCTCGGCCGTGGGTGGCGATCCTCCACGAGCACGTCGAGAGCTACCTGCGCTCGCTGCGCCCCGAGCGCGACGGCGTGATGGCCGAGATGGAGGCGCTCGCCCAGCGCGACTCGGTGCCGATCGTCGCCTGGGAGACCGGACGGCTGCTGGCGTCGCTGTGCCGCGCCACCGACCCGCGCGTACTCGAGGTCGGCACCGCGATCGGCTACTCCGCGCTGCACATGGCGCAGGAGCTCATTGAGGGGTCGGTGGTGACGCTCGAGCGCGACGGGACGCGCATCGCGAGCGCCCGCGAGCTGCTCGACCGCGCCAGCGTCGGCGAGCGGGTCGAGATCATCGAGGGCGACGCCCGGGAGACCATCCCGACGCTGCAGGGCACGTTCGACCTGCTCTTTCTCGACGCCACCAAGGGCGAGTACCGCGACTACCTGCGCCTGGCCGAGCCGCTGGCCTCCGACCGGGCGCTGCTTCTGATCGACAACGTGCTGATGTCGGGCGAGGTCGCGCTGCCCGGCGGCGCCGACACGGGCTGGGGGGACGAGTCGCTGGCCGCGGCTCGCGCGCTGAACGCCGAGTTGCTCGCGGGCACGGGCTGGCTGGGCTCGGTGCTGCCGGTCGGCGACGGTGTCGCGCTGGCGACGCGGCGGAGCTGACGCATCGAGGCGGCACGCACTTCCTCGAGCCGCGCGTCGTGACGGAGAACACGCTCGTCACGGGCTCGTGGTCTGACGCTGCGCCAGCGCGCACGCTCCGTCGGCGCTGAAGTCCTCGCTGCCCGGGCCCCACGCGTGGTTGGTCCGCGCGCCGGACGCGCAGCTCGGCCACCCGACCCGCGCGGCGCCGGCCCGCTGCGCGACGCGCTCGCCGCGTACGTGGGGCGCGTACGTGGCGTGGTCGCCGCGCCCGAGCGCGCGCTCGTCTGCACCGGCTTCGCGCAGGGCCTGGGACTTGTCGCCCCCGCCCCGCCCCCTGGGGGGGTCCCCCCGCGGCACTGCCCCAGCCGGCGGTCCCGGGGGGGCACCCCCCCACCGGCACGGGACC
>JBPCPD010000117.1:0-2982 GCA_050999535.1 Thermoleophilaceae bacterium | reverse complement strand
CCGCGCGGATCCGCGCGGCGGGGCCGACCGCGGCCGTGGCCTGGCGATCGCACGCGAGGCGGTCGAGGAGGCGGGCGGCAGGCTCCTGCTCGAGCGCGGGCAGCAGGGCACCACCGCGGCGATCGAGCTGCCGGTCGCGGACCCGTGAGCGCGCGCGTGCGCCGTCGCCGCGCCGTGCTCCTGCTCGCGCTGGCGCTCGCCTGCGGCGGGCTCGCGGCCTCGCAGGTCAGCGGCCGGGTGGCCGAGGTCGAGTCGGCAGTCGGCTCGCCGGTGGCTGTGGTCGTGGCCACGCGCGACGTCGCGGCCGGCGCGACCCTGCGCAAGCGCGACCTCGCGCTGCGCAAGGTGCCACGACGGTTCGTGCCGCCCGATGCGCTGGCCTCGCCCGGCGATGCGGTCGGCCTGGCGCTGGCGGCGCAGCTGGCCAGCGGTTCGTACGTGACGGCCGCATCGATCGGTCCCGTGGGTGGGGGAGGTGCGCGCGCCGGCGGCCCGGCGCCGGGTCCGCTGCGACGCGGAGAGCGTGCGGTGGAGGTCGCCGTCGCCGGGGGTGCGGCGCTGTCGAGCGTGGCTTCGCCGGGGTCGCGCGTCGACGTGCTCGTCTCGACCGAGCCCGCGGCCGGGCCGGGCGCGAGCTTCCTCGCGCTCGAGAACGTCGAGCTGCTCGACCTCGGCGGCGGCGGCGGCGGTGGTGGTGGTGGTGGAGCAGGGCCGGCCGCGAGCGAGCCAGGGCCCGCGACGGCCGCCGAGCCGGGGACCACGACCAACGCGACGCTGCGGGTCACGGTGCGCCAGGCGGTCTACCTCACCGCGGCCCAGAACTTCGCCCGCGAGGTGCGCCTGCTCCCGCGTCCGGCGGGCGATCGCGAGCGCTCGGGCCGCACCGCGATCAGCGCGGACGGGCTGTGACGTTTCGCGCTTGAGGGCGACACGGCGATGAACCTCCTGTCAGGGGAACTCGGGTAGAGGCGAGCGCGGAGACTGCGCCCGCGATGCTCGCCAATGCTCTGGCATTGGCTGCGCTCCCGGGCTTGCCAGCCACGCCCAGTCGCTCGCCAAAGCGGGCCAGTACTTCCCGGAGGAACCACTAGCGGCGGCAGGCGGTGCTGCGGTGGGCGATGTCGAGCACGACCGCCTGGTGGTCGCGGTCGTCGACGCGGTAGATGATCCGATAGTGCCCGACGCGCACCCGGAGGGTGCCGTGCGGCTCGCCTTGCAGCGCCTTGGCGCCGACCGGGCGCGGATCGTCGGCGAGGCTGCGCAGCGTAGGCAGCGGCCGCGCCTGGACGTCGCGGGGCAGCTTGCGGAACGCGCGCGCCGCGCGTGGGCGCAGCTCGACGGTATAGCCCATGCGTTACTCGCGGAGTTCGGCTTCGATGCGCCCGAGTGGGATCGACTCGCCCTGCTCGGCGAGCGCCTGGCGGGCGGCCTCAAGGTCGGCGGCGTCCTCGAGCCGCTCAAGCGTGTCGAGGTCCTCGGCCGAGACGACGACCGCGCGAGCGTGGTCGGCGGTCTCGACAGCGACACGTTCGCTGCCGGCAGCGACGCGGCTGACAGCCGCGGCGAGCTCGTGGGAGTCGGAGTCGAGTCGCAGGGTGCGCATCGCCGTCAAGTGTAGGCGTGTCCCCCGCTTAGCGTCGGCGATGGCGTGGGGAGAAAGTCAGGGCATCCGCAGGACGGTGTCGGGCACGAGCTGGGCTCCCACAGGCGGCTTACGGTCCGCGCGATCTCGGCGAGTGTCGCGTCGGCGCGGAGGCGGTCGGCGGCGATCGACCAGAGCGACTCGCCCGGCTGCACGACCCGGCCACCTGCCGGGGGGGGGGTCCCGTCCGAGCTGCGCGTCGCCGCGGGTGACGCTGCACCTGCGGTTGGCGGTCACGCCGTTGAGCCGCCGGGCGTTGGGCACGCTGCCGAGGCACGACTCGGGGGGTGCGCACAGGGTGCCACCCTCGGCGGTGGGCCGCGACGGTCGGGTCATCCGCAGCGCCTGCCGCGGACGCGCACGCCGACGTTGCGCGTGCGGCCGGTTTCAAACGGGTAGCCGGCCTGCCTGGGCAGGCGCGCCCGGAAGCGGTAGCGCTGGCTTCCGCAAGTCGCCCCGAAGCGGTAGCTGGCCTTCCAGGCTCCCTTCGCCCCGGTGCGGACCGTCTTGAACGTCTGCCAGCGCCCGGGCAGCCGGGCCTGGGGCTCGACGAGCTTGCCGTCGAACGGGCGCGCAGGCGCCCGCGGAAGCGGAGCTTGCGCCCGTTGAGCGTCCGCTTGGGCGTGACGCCGATCCCGGAGGCGGCGGGCACGAGGAGCTTGACCTCGTGCTGGGTCGGCAGGATCTGCGCGGAGCCGGGGTAGGCGCGCTCGCCGCCGACCCGGCAGAGTTTGTAGCTGGCGGCGGTGATCGGCGCGCGGTCACCGCTGACAAGCTGTGACGTTCGCCCTCAGCACTACGCGCGCTCGAGCAGCTCGACAGACCCGTCCTCGCCGCCGAGCAGCACCCGCTCGGCCATCCCGGCGAACAGGCCGTGCTCGAGCACCCCTGGCACGCCGCGCAGCCGGGCGCCGAGGCCGTCGAGGTCGACGTCTTCGGCGATCGGGCAGTCGATGATGTGGTGGCCCTCGTCGGTCACGTAGGGCAGCTCGCCGTCGCGGCGCACGGCGCCGCCGGGCAGCACCGCGCCGAGGCGGCGGCCCGTGTTCCGCCAGGCGAAGCGGGTGACCTCGACGGGCAGGTCGTAGCCGGCGCCGAGCCGATCGACGCGCTTGGACGTCTCGGCCACGACGACGAAGCGTCGCGCCGCCGCCACGAGGATCTTCTCGCGCAGCAGCGCGCCGCCACCGCCCTTGATCAGCCGCAGCTGCTCGTCGACCTGGTCGGCGCCGTCGAGCGCGAGATCGAGCTCGATCTCGCTGTCGAGCTCGATGACCTCGATCCCGGCCTCACGCGCGCGTTTGCGCGTTTCCTCCAAGGCGATGGTGGCGCGCGGCGGC
>JBPCPD010000061.1:0-6543 GCA_050999535.1 Thermoleophilaceae bacterium | reverse complement strand
CCCGATGATCGAGTCCACGGACGTGCTCGCCGCGGCGGGCTCGATCGTGCAGGTGGAGGGTCGCCACGCCGGCGTCATCCGCCTCGTGCGCGGCGAGCAGATCGCCGAGAGCGCGTTCGACAAGGGCCTCGCGATGGAAGAGGTCCTGGCGGCGGCGAAGCCCTTCATCAAGGGCTAGCGCACCAGTCATCGGCCGGGCGCTCCGGCGCCCGGCCGGCTCGCCTGCGGCCGGGCCGTGGACCGTCGAGAGGTCCGCTGGCCCGGCCGTCGTGCGTTCTCGATCGATCGACTGCTCGACGCCCTCGCGGATACCCCGCGCCGTGCGCCAAGACGGAGGCGGGCCCGCTGAGCTCAGGGCCCGTGACGAACCCTCAGCCGGCCGCCTGGCGCGGTGGCAGCTGGATCTCGTCCGCGGCGCCGCGGAACCCGGCCTCGAGCTCGCGGCTGCGCTCGAGGTTGACGGCGAAGTTCAAAACAAACAGCACGGCGATGTTGGTGATCCACAGCCAGACGAGGAACGAGACGACTCCGCCGAGCGTGCCGTAGGTCTTGTCATAGGAGCCGAAGTTGGCGACGTAGAGGGCAAAGCCGGCGGAGGCGAGCAGCCAGACGGCCAGGGCGAGCCCCGAGCCCCACGTGATCAGCCGAAAGCGCGGCAGGCGGACGTTCGGCGCCGCGTGGTAGAGCAGCGCCAGCATCGCCAGCACGATGGTTGCCAGCACCGGCCACTTGGCGACCTGGTAGATGGCGACGGTGGCGTCGGCGAGGCCGATCGTGTCGCCGACCGACATCGCCACGGGTCCGCTCAGCACGAGCGCGCCCGCGACGAGCACCAGCAGCACGACCATCGCCACGGTGATCGAGATCTGGAGCGGGCGCAGCTTCCAGAACGGGCGTCCCTCCTCGACGCCGTAGATCCGGTTGGCGGCCCGGATGAAGCCGCCGATGTACCCCGACGCGCTGTAGATCGCGCCCAGGGTGCCGACCACGAGCAGCACGCCGGCCGTGCCGCGGTTGGCCGTCAGGCTCTCGATCGGGCCGCCGAAGGTGTCGGTCGCCGAGCTCGGCCCGAGGTCGGCGACGATGTCGGTCAGTGCGCGCGTGGTCGCCTGCGGGTCACCGAACAGCCCGACGATCGATACGAGCGCGATCAGCCCCGGGAAGATCGAGAGCACCGCGTAGTAGGTCAACGCGGCGGCGAGATCGGTGACCTGATCGGCCTGGAAGGCGGCGAACGTGCGTTTGGCGGTCGCCTTGCGGCCAGTGCCCCCACCTCCGCGCCCGGGGGTGCTCAAGCGTCGTCTCGCATTGAGCTGTCCATCATGACCGCTGGGCGGGCGATCGACTTGGCGCGGCGGCGGTTTGGCAGTTCGCGGGCCGGGCAGACCTCGCCTGCGTACCATCGATGAACCCCAACGATCGAAGGAGGACCGGATGGCTACCGCAGCAAGTCAGGGCATCCTCAGCGAGGACATGCAGTCCGATCGCGAGCAGGTCGTGGAGATGCTCAAGAAGGCGTACTTCATGGAGCTCGAGACGGTGATGAGCTACATCGCGAACTCGGTCAACCCCGATGGCATCCGGGCGCGCGAGATCGCCGAGTCCCTGGAGGCGGACGTCCAGGAGGAGCTCGGCCACGCGCAGCAGTTTGCCAACCGCATCAAGCAGCTGTACGGCGTCGTGCCCGGCTCCGAGGAGTTCAGCGCGGTGCAGAGCTTCCTCCAGCCCCCGGGCGAGCAGACCGACCTCACGCACGTCGTGCGCGGCGTCATCGCGGCCGAGACCGGCGCGATCGAGCACTACAACGCCGTGATCGAGTTCTGCGCCGACCGCGATCCGGTCACAGAGGACATGGTCATCGGGATCCTGCGCGACGAGGAGGGCCACCGGCGGCTGTTTGAGGGCTTCCTGCGCGAGCTCGAGACGCGCCCGTGAGCGAAGAGTCCCGCGACCGCGACGCACTCGCGCCCGAGCAGGAGCGAGCGGCCGAGCAGGAGCGAGCGGCGGCGGCGGAGGCCGGCGCGATCGGCGGCGCCACGCCCGACTACGGGGAGGCCGATCCCGCTACGCGCCCGCTCGACGAGGCGGGCCAGGGCGAGGCGGAGGGCTTCGAGCAGGCGGAGGACGAGCTGATCCGCTCGGCCTCCCATGAGGACGACCTCGGGCCCCCGGGCGCCGATGCGTTTCCTGACGAGGAGCGCGCGGGCGCGACCTACGGCGAGGCCGATGAGGTGCGTACCTCGGAGACCCTCGACGACCCCGACGAGGATCCGGAGGGCGCCGACTCCGCAACGCGCTAGCGTCTGCGCCCCGCCGGGGCCGGCGTCAGGATCTCCTCGCCGGGGCCGGCGTCAGGATCCCGCGTCAGCCGGCGTTGGCGGGGTTGCCCGTCGCCTGGCCCGGCTGGTCCGGGGTCCCGCCGTCGGGCGTGCCGGCGTTCTCCTCGGCCTCCTTGCGGACGGACTTCGAGGTGCCGTCGTCCTCGGCGACGTGGTCGGTGGGCGCCTCTTCGGGCAGCTGGTCGGATTCCTCGCGGGGGGTCTCAGTCATGTGGAGCGGTTACCCTGCCCGCCGGCACGGGAAACCGACCACCGGACTGCTATCTCCTCCCGCTATAACGAGTGAGGGGGAAGCTCCTCACCGATGCGATCGACCACGTGACCACCCGCCCCGGCCGCGAGCCGGCTTCGAGCATCAGCCGTGCGCGCGAGAGCGAGCGCGAACAGGTACTGCTGCAGCGCTACGGGGACGGCGATCTGAGCGCTCGCGAGGAGCTGATCGAGCAGTTCATGCCGCTGGCACGGAGGCTCGCCGGCCGCTACCGCCACACCGGCGAGCCCCGCGACGACCTCGACCAGGTCGCCTACGTCGGGCTGCTCAAGGCGATCGACCGCTACGACCCGGGCTTGGGCCCGTTCGTGCGCTATGCCGTGCCCAACGTCCTCGGCGAGCTCAAGCGCCACTTCCGCGACAAGGGCTGGACGATGCGCGTCTCGCGCTCGCTCCAGGAACGCTCGTTGAAGGTCGGCGAGACGATCGACCTGCTCTCGGGCCAGCTCGGGCGCTCGCCATCTCCCCGCGACGTCGCCGAGCACACCGGGCTCACGCTCGAGGAGGTGCTCGAGGCCATGGACGCCTCCAGCGCCTACGCGCCGATCACCCTCGACGCGCCCAACCCGGGCGATCCCGAGGCCGGCCGTACGCTCGGCGACACGCTCGGCTCCGAGGATGGCCGCTACGAGCTCGTCGAGCTCGGCGAGGCGATCGCCCCGACCCTGCGCGCCCTGCCCGGCCGCGAGCGCGAGATCCTGCGGTTGCGCTTCGTCGAGGATCTGACCCAGTCCGAGATCGCGGACCGGATGGGCGTCTCGCAGATGCACGTCTCGCGCCTGCTGCGCCGCTCGCTCGACCGCCTCGGCACAGCCGCGACGGCCTGAGGCAAGAGCACTCGAGCACGAGCGCTCAGGTGACCCGCTCGACGCCCTCCGCAGAGGCGTCGCCGGCGATCAGGCCGACGACGGCCTCCTCGACCGGGCGCTGCACCGCGGGCCATGCGGACGCCTCGGGCTCGGCGACCTCTGGCAGGGCCCCGCCGATTGTGAGGCCGCCGTCGAAGCGGTCGAAGACGCGCGGGTCGATGTAGGAGGCGCGGCAGACGGCCGGCGTGTTGCCGAGGTAGCGCGCGGTCTCGTCGACCGCGCGCTTGATCGCCCGCTTGCGCGCCGTCCTCGAGCCGCGGGCGGCCTCGGCGGAGACCGCCAGCGCCACCGCTGCCAGCACCGTCGCGTTCCAGGTACGGAAGTCCTTGGCGGTGAAGGCCCCGCCGGTGGCGCCGCGGACGTACTCGTTGATGTCGGTCGAGCGCACGTCGGTCCAGCGCCGGCCGTCCTTGTATGCCAGCAGCTCCGAGCCCCCCGACCGCCGCCGGCGCAGCGTGACCAGCAGAGCGTGGATGTCGGAATCGGCGATGCTCTGCACGCGCCGCTTGCCGCCCTTGGACTCGTAGTCGAAGACGATCACCCCGTCGCCAAGGGTCACGTGCTGCTTGCGGATCGTCGCCAGACCGTAGGTGTCGTTCTCCTCGGCGTAGCCCTCCGACCCGATGCGGAAGAAGCCGCGGTCCAGCAGGCGCGTGGCACAGCCCAGCACGCGCTCGCGCGAGAGCTCGTCACCGCGCAGGTCGCGCGCGACACGGCGGCGCAGGCGCGGCAGCGCGCGGGCGAACTCGACCATCGAGTCGAACTTCTCGCGGTCGCGGTGCTCGCGCCAGGCGTCGTGGTAGCGGTACTGCTTGCGCCCGGCGGCGTCGGTGCCGGTCGCCTGGATGTGGCCCGCCGGCCAGGTGCAGATCCAGACGTCGCGCCACGCCGGCGGGATCGCCAGCCCGCGCATGCGGGCGAGGACCTCGGCGTCGGTGATCCGCTGCCCGTTCCCGTCGAGATACTCGAAGCCGCGTCCGCGCCGCCGTCGGGTGATACCGGGGCTGCAGCAGTCGACGCGCCGGAGCCTCGGCATTGCCTCGCGGTACCCCTCGGTGGCACTTCGCAAACGGCGGCGCGGTACCGTCTCGCCATGGCCGAGCCCTCCTCCCCGGACATGGTCCGGGCGCCCGGGCCGAGCGCGGACGCGGCGCTGCACAGCCTTTTCGAGGCGGCCGACGTCGGCCTCGCGCTGCTGGACCGCGAGCTGTCGCTCGTGCGCAGCAGCCCGGTGCTCGAGCGGATCACCGGGCCACAAGCCGCGCGCGCAGGCCGCCCGGCGGCCGAGCTGATGCCTGCGCTGCCGGTGGCCGCCGTCGAGGCTCTGCACGGGGTGCTGGCGGGCGGTGCCGCGGTGCACGGCCTCGAGCTGACCGAGACCGGCGGCCCGTCCGAGCGGCGCACGTTCGTCTGTGGCTGCTTCCCGGTCTACGAGGACGGGGTCATAGCAGGGCTCTGGTGGACGCTGCGCGAGGTCACCGCCGACCGCCGCGAGCGCGCCGCCGGGGAACGGCTCAACCTCGAACTGCATCAAGAGCTCGAGGACGAGCACCGGATCGTCGAGCAGCTCGGGACGAGCTTGATGCCCGACAGCCTCCCTTCGGTCCCGGGTGCCGACCTCGCGTCGAGCTTCATCCCGGCCGGGGACGGAAACGAGATCGGCGGTGACTTCTACGATGTCTTCTACGTCGGCAGGCCTCGCTGCTGGATGGTCGTGATCGGTGACGTGTGTGGCAAGGGCGCCGAGGCGGCAGTGCTGACCGCGCTCGCGCGCTACACGCTGCGGGCCGCCGCGATTCGAGCGGGCGCCGAGCCGGCGAAGCTGCTCGCCGAGCTCAACGAGGCGATCCGGCGACAGCGCAACGACGATCGGTTCGTGACGGCCGTGTGCGCATTTCTCGAGCCAGGACGCGACGGCGTGCTGCGGCTGACGGTGTCGGTCGCCGGCCATCCGCCGCCGCTGGTGGTGCGCGCGGGCGGCGCGGTCGAGCGCATCCGCACCGAGGGTGCGCTGCTCGGAGTGTGGGACGACGCGGGCCTGACCGAGGTCGAGATCGCACTGAAGGGCGAGGACCGGATGGTGCTCTACACCGACGGCGTACTCGAGGCCCACGCGCCCGATGGCCCCTTCGAGGAGGGCCTCGAGCGCGTCGTCTCGGAGCTGGCACCCCAGGACGCGGCCGCGACGGTCGCCGCCCTGCGGCGCGCGCTCGACCTCGGCGCCGGCGCGGAGACGCGCGACGACGTCGCGATCCTCGTCGTGCGACCCGCCGCCGGCTCGTAGCTAGCCTGGGGAGGGAATGCTCGCACCATCGAGGAGGCAGCCGTGCTCGAGTTCCTGACCCGCCACAAGACGACGCTGCCGGAGGCCGACCAAGCCCTGCCCGGCCGCGATGCGCCGATCCTGGCGCCTGGCGACCACGCGGTGCTCGGGACCCCGATCGGCCCGCCCTTCCCGGCCGACGCCGAGCAGATCGTGGTGGGCATGGGCTGCTTCTGGGGCGCCGAGCGCTTGTTCTGGCAGCTTCCCGGCGTCCATACGACCGCCGTCGGCTACGCGGGCGGGCACACGCCCAACCCGACCTATGAGGAGGTCTGCAGCGGGCGAACCGGCCAGAACGAGGCCGTGCTCGTCGTCTTCCGGCCGGCCGCGATCGCGCTCGAGGATGTGCTGCGTGCCTTCTGGGAGGGCCACGATCCAACCCAGGGGATGCGCCAGGGCAACGACGTCGGCACCCAGTACCGGTCCGGGATCTACGTCGCCACCGACGCGCAACGCGCCGCCGTCGAGGCAAGCCGCGAGCGCTACGCCCAGGCCCTGCGCGACGCGGGTCGCGACGGCGAGATCACTACCGAGATCGTCTCGGCCGGCTCCTCCGCGGGGCAGGGTGCTGCCGGGGGCTTCCCGTTCTACTACGCCGAGGACTATCACCAGCAGTACCTCGCCAAGGTGCCCAACGGCTACTGCGGCCTGTGCGGGACTGGCGTCAGTTGCCCCGTTGGCGCTGCCAGCTGACCGCGCGGCAGGCCCGCCGCCCCGGTGGGCGAGGGCGGATTCCCACTC
>JBPCPD010000027.1:0-4880 GCA_050999535.1 Thermoleophilaceae bacterium | reverse complement strand
GCGGGCGGCGAGGTCGTGCGCGCAGAGCACGTGCTGGTCGCGGCCGGGGCCTGGAGCGCGGAGGGCTCGCTCGGCGCCGAGGCGCTCGCGCCCGAGCTGCGCCCGCTCAAGGGCCAGCTGCTCGAGCTCGCCGTGCGCCCCGGGCGCGCCGCTCCCGCGCGGCGGCTGATCCGCACGCCGCGCTGCTATGTCGTCACCCGCGCCGACGGCCGCGTGGTGATCGGCGCGACGACCGAGGAGCAGGGCTTCGACACGACCGTGACCGCCGACGGGGTCTTTCGCCTGCTCGAGGCCGCCTATGAGGTTCTGCCCGACGTCGCCGAGCTCGAGCTCGTCCGTGCCCGCGCCGGCCTGCGCCCGGCCACGCCGGACAACGTGCCGGTGATCGAGGCGGGCGCGATCGGCGGCCTGATCTGGGCGACCGGCCACGGGCGCAACGGCGTGCTGCTGGCGCCGGTCACCGCGCGTCGGGTACTCGGCCTGGTGGGCGCCGGCGAGCGGGTGGGCGGGCGCTGATGGTCGCCGTCGTGCTCAACGGCGAGGCGTGCCGGCTGCCCGCGGGCGCCACGGTCGCCGAGGCCGTCAGGGAAAGCGGCACCGCCCCGGAAGGCCGCGGCGTGGCGGTGGCGCTCGACGGCGAGGTGGTCACGCGCGGGGCGTGGGACTCGACCGAGCTCGCCGACGGCGCGCGCGTCGAGGTGCTGCAGGCGGTTCAGGGAGGTTGAGCGGCGTGAGCGGACTCGAGATCGCGGGGCGTGCGTTCGGGTCGCGCCTGGTCATCGGCACCGGCGGCTTTCGCAGCCTCGACGCGCTCGCCGCCGCGGTCGAGGCCTCGGGCGCGCAGATGGCGACGGTCGCGATGCGCCGCGTCGAGGCATCCGCGCGCGGCTCGCTGCTCGAGCTGCTCACCGACCGCGGCTGCTTCGTGCTGCCCAACACCGCCGGCTGCTTCACCGCGCGCGACGCGGTCACCACCGCGCGCCTGGCGCGCGAGGCCACCGAGACCGACTGGGTCAAGCTCGAGGTGATCGGCGACGACCGCACGCTGCTTCCCGACGCCGCCGAGCTGCTCGCGGCCGCCGAGACGCTCGTCGCCGACGGCTTCACGGTGCTGCCCTACACGAATGACGATCCCGTGCTCGCGCGCAGGCTCGAGGACGCCGGCTGCGCGGCGGTGATGCCGCTCGGCTCGCCGATCGGCAGCGGCATGGGGATCGCCAACCCCTACAACCTCGACCCGAGCGTCGAGCAGGCGCGCGTCCCGGTGATCCTCGACGCCGGCATCGGCACGGCCTCCGACGCGGTGCTCGCGATGGAGGCCGGCTGCGACGGCGTGCTGCTGGCCAGCGCGATCGCGCGCGCGGCCGACCCCGCGGCGATGGCGACGGCGATGCGCAAGGCCGTCGAGGCGGGCCACGAGGCACGGCATGCCGGGCGCATCCCGCGCCGGCGCTACGCCGAGGCATCGAGCCCGACCGAGGGGATCGCCGAGCTGCGATGAGCGCCACCGGGGACTCCAACCAGCTCGCGCGCGCGGAGATCGACGACCTGTCCGAGCTGTGGCTGGCCGCCTGGACGGCGGCGGGCGGCTTTCAGGCCTGCTGTACCGGCGACGTCGGCTACGAGGATCCGCTCGTGCGCATCCCGCTGGCGGGGGTCGAGGCGGTCGAGGGCCATGCACGCTCGCTGCGCAGCGCCTTCCCCGATGTCGCGGTCCAGCCGACCGCCCCGCCGCTGCACCGCGGCGCGCACGCCTGCGTGCCGTGGCGGCTGACCGGCACCCACCGCGGTGACATCGCGATCCTGCCCGCTACCGAGCAGCGCCTCGACATCCACGGACTGCACTACCTCGAGCTCACCGACGGCCTCGTGCGCCGCGCGCGCGGCTTCGTCGACCTCTACGACGGCGCGACCCAGCTCGGGCTGCTGCCCGAGCGCGGCGGCCTCGGCGAGTCCGCGCTGATGATGCTGCGCGGCTTCGGCCTCAGGCGCTGACGGCGCCTGGACGCGCCTGCCGGCGTCCTCCCTCGCTCGTGTGCGGACACGCTTCGCTCGGTGCGTCCTTGGCAGCCACGCCCAGCCGCTCGTCAGGACCTTCCGCTCGCCACCTGACCGCCGGCTTCGCGCTCATGGTGATCGCGATTGTCAGCGACAAGACCCTCGCAGCCGAGGAGGAGGAAGCGTAGGTGGTCGGGCGGGCGCGCTGAGCAATGGAGCAACATGGGTGACCCCCCGACCTGAGAGCATCCGCCGCGATGGTCACCGTCGAGATCCGTGACCTGCATAAGCGCTTTGGCTCCGTGGAGGCGGTCAAGGGGCTCAGCTTCGATGTCGAGGCTGGGCGCGTGACGGGCTTCCTTGGCCCCAACGGCGCGGGCAAGTCCACGACGCTGCGGGCGCTGCTGGGCCTGGTTCGCCCGACCGCGGGCGCGCCCCCGGCATCGCGCTGCTGGTGATGATCGGCTGGGTCGCGCTGGGCTCCGCGGCCGCCGCCGCCCTGGTGCGCCACCGCGACCTGGTCTGAAGCCGGGAAGCGACGCTGGCGTTGAGGGTGCCGTGTTGGCACGCCGAGCTCTCGGGGAGAGGATGGGCTACGTGGATCCTGGCACCGGCGAGCGCTGCGTGCCGCACGTGACCGAGCCCTCCGCGGGCGCCGACCGCGGAACTGGGCGTCGGCGGCCAGGAGGCCTTCGACGACGGTTCCACCCTGACGGGAGGGGTTGTCGCGGCGATCACGCTCCTCGCCGGCCAAGCTGGTCGCATCACCTGGCTGCACCCGACGCCGCCGGAGCGTGGTCAGCCGGGCCGCTGAAGCCACGCGGTCAGGCCGGCGAGTCGGCGTGGGCCGCGCTCAGCCATGAGCGCCTCGAGCGCCTGCGCGAGGGCGCCCACGCCGCTCGCCGACCGCGGCAACGAGCTGTCGCTCGTGAAGACGAGGCCCGCGTGCGTCCGTCCCTCGGCTTCCCAGCGGCGGATGATCGGGACGAAGTGGCGCACGTTGTTGGTCACCAGCGCGCGCTCCCCCGCGGTCGCGGCTTCGAGCACGGCCTCATCGCTCGCACCCTGGAGCCCGAGATCGCGGAGGTGCATGGCGTCGACGCCGCTCGCCGTGAGTCGCTCCGCGAGCGCCGGTGGGTAGTGCTCGTCGAGCACCAGCCTCAAGCGAGCGCTTCGTGCTCGCGCCGGTGGCGCTCGGCCCCCCGGTCGAATGCCTCCTCGGCCCCCCTGATCTCGGCGTCGATCTCCTCGCGGCGCTCCGCGTAGTAGCGGATCGCGGCTCGCACCTTGTCGACGCTCACCTCGAGCGACCGGGCGGTGAGCTCGGGGTCGCTGTTGTTCGCCCGCACGCTCGCGATCACGTCGGCGACCAGCAGGCGGTGCCCTCCGAGGGCCGCCCGGCGCGTGCCATCGCCCACGTCCCGGAAGCGGATCAACGGGTGGGCGTCGGTGCGCAACCCCTCGGCGAGCACGCGACCGGCGACCTGATTCCCGCTCTCACCGGTTTCGCGCGCGCGGCCGTCGAGCAGGTCGAGCGTGGGGGGAGGCAGGCGAAACGAGCGTTGGCGGGTCATCGAGGCCCATCAGCAGAGCGACTGGGTTACAGATGCAACCCTAACACGTCGATCACTGCACCGCACAGCGCGGCGACCGCCCTACTCGACGTTGACGGTACCCGTCATGTTCGAGTGCACCGTGCACACGTACTCGATCATCCCGGGCATGTCGAAGGTCTGCTCGAAGGTGTCGCCCTCCTGCATACCGCCGGGATCGCCCGAGGAGAACTCGGGTCCGGGACCGCCCTCCTTGGTCACGTCGTGACCGACGGCCTCGTCGTTGGTCCAGGTGACCGTGTCGCCGGCCTTGACCGTGATGTCGGCCGGCTCGAAGGCGAGGCCCTTCATCGACACCTCGCTGGCGCCGCCTCCTCCGCCTCCTCCGCCTCCGCCGTCCTTCTCGTCGCCACCGCAGCCGGCGGCAGTGGCGCCGAACGCGAGCATGAGACAGACGACGAGCAGACGGATCTTCACGGACAGGCGTCCTTTCCGGAGGGTGATCGCACCCTAGCCGAGTGCTTTCGCGGGCACGACCGCTGCCACATGTGCGAGAGTCGCGTGAACCGTGAACGCCCACCCCTGAGGAAAGGAGCGCGAGTATGCCTGACAGCGTCTATCGCGTGACCGAGATCATCGGAACGAGCACCGAGTCGTGGGATGCTGCAGCTCGCAACGCTGTGGAGACCGCAGCCAAGTCGGTGCACGATCTCCGCGTCGCGGAGGTTCTTCGCCAAGACGTCGTGATCGAGGACGGGGCCCTCAAGGGATACCGGGTCCGCCTGGCGATCTCGTTCAAGTACGAGAGCTCCGACTAGGGCGTCCGAGGCGGCCGCCGGCTCGGACCCGGCCGCGAGCGCCGGCGGGCCACGCCGGCCGATAGAGGGCTGTGTCACCGCGCCCCCCAGACCGCCGTACCCGCCTCGCCCGGCGGCTGTGCGCCGCCGGGCGGCCGTCGATCGGCCTCGCCCTGACCGCGCTCGGGACGATTCTCGCGCTCGCTGTGGTGTTCGCCGATCGCGGACTGCCGGGGTTGCCCGATCTCGGCTCCCGCCCTCGCGCCGAGGTGTGCGTCAGCGAGCGCGCCCGTCTGACCGTGCGGCGCAACGTGCGCTTCACCGCCAACGTGACGGCGCGCAAGCCGGTGCTTGAGACCGCGACGGCGAGCGCGACCGAGGCGCTGTCCGACGGCAGCGCAGAGGTCAGGGTGACCGCGACGGCGTCGCGGTCGGCGACGGTCAGCGCGCGCTCGAGCGCGACGTTGACCGCGACCGGCGAGGCGGTCGGAACCGGCCTCGGGCGCGCCTGCGCGGTCGCCTCCTCCAGGCC
>JBPCPD010000189.1:0-3538 GCA_050999535.1 Thermoleophilaceae bacterium | reverse complement strand
GTCGGTCGCTAGGGTCAGCGCCGCAATGCCGCCCGTGCCCTTCGAGAAGTGGCAGGCGCTCGGCAACGACTACGTGATCGTCGAGGCGCGGGAGTTGCCGTTCGCGCTCACACCGGCCCGGATCCGGGCCATCTGCGCCCCGCACACGGGCGTCGATGCCGACGGCGTGCTGCTGCTGTCCGAGAGCGAGCAGCGTGGCTTCGTGGCCGCGCTCGCGATCTTCAATCCCGACGGCTCGGAGGCCGAGCTGTCGGGCAACGGCGTACGCGAGGCTGTGCTCTACCTGCGCCATTCGGGCTGGACGCAGGACAACGTCTTCTCGCTGCAGACGGCCGCCGGCGAGGTGCGCCCGCGGATCACCGGGCCGACCACCTGCGCCGTCGACATGGGCCGGGCCCGGCTGGCCTCGGACGACTTTCCCTCGGGTTCGGGAGACGGTCGAGGGAGCGTGAGCGTCGCCGGGCGCGAGCTCGCCTTCCAGCACGTGCAGGTCGGTAATCCGCAGTGCGCGATCGAGGTCGCCGAGGGCCTCGAGGAGCTGGACCTGGCGGCGGTGGGGGCGCCGATCGAGCGCCACGAGCTCTTTCCCAACCGCACCAACGTGTCGTTCTGGCGGCGCGAGTCGGGCTCCTCGATCCGTGCCCGCATCTTCGAGCGCGGGGTGGGGGAGACGCTGTCCTCCGGCACCGGCGCGACTGGGGCGGCGATCGCCGCGGTGCTCGGGGGCCTCGACAACAACGTCACCGTGCACCTCGACGGTGGCGAGCTCGAAGTCGAGGTCGGCGAGGACCTGCACGTGAATCTGACCGGTTGGGCGGTGCCCGTCTACCGCGGCGAGCTCAGCGAGGACTTCCTGGAGAAAATAGAGAGGCTGGATGCCGATCCAGGCTCTCCGAGCGCGGGGCGAGACGCCCCGCGGAGGTGACCACCATGATCACCAGCGAGCGGCTCGACCGCCTGGCCCCGTACCTGTTCGCCGAGCTCGAGCGCAAGATCGCCGACAAGCGTGCACAGGGCGTCGACGTCATCAGCCTCGGAATCGGCGACCCCGACACCCCGACGCCCGGGCTCGCGGCCGATGAGCTGGGGCGGGCCGCGCACGACCCGGGCACGCACCAGTACCCGTCAAATCGGGGACGGCCCGAGCTGCGCGAGGCGCTCGCGCGCTTCTACGAGCGCCGCTTCGGCGTGGCGCTCGACGCCGACACCGAGATCGTGCCCGCGCTCGGCGCCAAGGAGTGCGTCTTCAACATCAACCTGGCTTTCCTCGACCCCGGGAGCTCGGCGCTGGCCTCCGATCCCGGCTATCCCGTCTACACGTCGGGCCCGCTGCTCGCCGGCGCCGAGGTCGATCTCATGCCGCTGCTGGCAGAGCGCGGCTTCGCACCCGACCTCGACGCGATTGCCCCCGCCGCGCGCGAGCGCGCCCGCCTGATGTTCCTCAACTACCCCAACAACCCGACCGGCGCCGTGGTACCCGACGGGCTGTTCGAGGCGGCGGTCGAGTTCGGCCGCGTCAACGACGTGCTGATCGTCCACGACGCCTCCGACACCGAGACGACCTGCGGCGGCTACGTCGCGCCGAGCTTCCTCGAGACCCCGGGGGCCAAGGACGTCGGGGTCGAGATCTTCTCGCTGTCGAAGGGCTACAACATGACCGGCTGGCGAACCGCGGCGATCGTCGGCAACGCCGACGCCGTCGCGGCCTACTGGAAGCTCACGACCAACATCGACTCGGGCATGTTCGAGGCGGTGCAACTGGCCGCGGCCGCCGTGCTCGACGGCGGCGACGACGTCGCTCGTGAGATGAGCGCCATCTACGAACGCCGCCGCGACCTCGTCGTCGACGCGCTGGCTGAGATCGGCGTTCCGGTGGCGGCCCCGCGCGCGACGATCTACGTCTGGGCGCCGGTGCCCGCGGGCCACACGTCCGCCTCCTACTGCGAGCTGGTGCTCGAGCAGTCCGGCGTCGTCGTCTCGCCGGGGGGCTCCTATGGCCCCAACGGCGAGGGCTTCTTCCGCATCTCGCTGACGGTGCCCGACGAACGTCTCACGGAGGCCATGCAGCGGCTGCGCTCCTCGCTCGCCCGCTGATAGAGGCGGTCGCCGAGCCTCGCGGCAGGGCCCAAGCCCACGACCGCGCCGTCGCCCGCCGCTCGGACGACTCGGGGTCCCGCCTGGATCGGGCCTACACTCCGAGCAGATGCGAAACGGTCAGGGCACCCGCAACCGGCGCGCGCGCCCGCGCGCGCTGCTGATCGCGGCGGGGCCGGACGAACCCGACCTGGCCGAGCTCGGAGAGCTGCTGCGCACCGCCGGCGTCGCCATCGCCGGACAGCTGGTCCAGCGCCGCGACGAGCCCGATCCCGACCGCTACTTCGGCAAGGGCAAGCTGACCGAGCTCAAGCAGGCGATCAAGGAGTGCGACGCCAACCTCGTCGCCTGCGACGACGAGCTCGCCCCCCGCCAGGAGCGCAATCTCGAGCAGGCCGTCGGCGTCGCGGTCATCGACCGCACCGCGCTGATTCTCGGCATCTTCGCCGATCACGCGGCCTCCGCCGAAGGCAACCTCCAGGTCGAGCTGGCCCAGCTCGAGTACAACCTCGCGCGCATGCGCGGGCTCTGGACCCACCTCGAGCGCCTCGGCGGCGCCACCGGCGGCGGGGTCGCCACCAGGGGGCCGGGTGAGACGCAGATCGAGACCGACCGCCGGCTCGCGCGCGGGCGCATCTCGGCGCTGCGCCGCCGCCTCGAGCAGACCAAGGGCACCCGCCGCACTATGCGCACCGAGCGCGAGCGCGCCGGCCTGCCGACCATCGCGCTGGCGGGCTCCACCAACGCCGGCCAGTCGACGCTGATGGGCGCGCTGACCGGCGCCGAGGTGAGCGTGCGCGACCGGCTCTTCCACACGCTCGACCCGCTCACGCGCTCGTTCGAGATCGCGGGCCGCGACTACCTCATGACCGACACCGTCGGCTTCATCCGCAAGCTCCCGCACCAGCTCGTCGAGGCGTTCGCCGCGACGCTCGAGGAGGCCGTCCAGTCCGATCTGATCCTGCACGTCGCCAACGCCTCCGCTCCCGAGGACGACCTGTCGACGATGCTGCACGCCGTCGACGAGGTCCTCGACGAGATCGGAGCCGGCGACGCGCCACGGCTGCTCGCGCTCAACAAGGTCGACCTGATCGACTCCGAGCGCCGGAGCGAGCTCGCGCACCGCTTTCCCGACGCCATGCAGGTGTCGGCCGCGGCGGGAGAGGGGCTCGAGCCGCTGACCGCCGAGATCGAGCGCCGCTTCCTCGACACGCTGCGCCCGATGGACCTGCTCCTGCCCTACGCCGAGGGTCGCAGCCTGTCCGAACTGCATGAGCTGGCCGGCGAGCTGGAGCGCGAGGAGACGCCCGACGGCGTGCGCGTGCAGGCGCGGGTGCCCGCCGTCGCGGCGGTTCGGTTCGAGCGCTTCGCGGTCGGTCGCGACGGGATGGCTTCGAATGGCGCCGCGCCGGCAGCGGGCGACTCGACCGCCCTGCGCGAGGAC
>JBPCPD010000183.1:0-4434 GCA_050999535.1 Thermoleophilaceae bacterium | reverse complement strand
GTCCACGGGGGGCGCGAGCCCCCCGTGTCCTGATCATCGACAACTACGACTCCTTCACCTACAACCTCGTCCAGTACCTCGGCGAGATGGGGGCAGAGGTCGAGGTGGTGCGCAACGACGTCGCGAGCGTCGAGGAGCTGCTCGCGCGTGGCGCCGAGCGGCTCGTCGTCTCGCCGGGTCCGTGCAGTCCGGCCGAGGCCGGCGTCTCGGTCGAGGCGATCCGCCGCTTCGCCGAGGCGGGCGTGCCGGTGCTCGGCGTCTGCCTCGGCCACCAGGCGTTGGCCGTGGCCTTCGGCGGCCGGGTCGTGCGCGGCGAGCCGGTGCACGGCAAGGCGGGGGAGGTCGAGCACGACGGCCGGACGATCTTCACGGGCCTCGACAGCCCGCTGCTCGCGGGCCGCTACCACTCGCTCGTCGTCGACCCCGGATTGGCGCCGGTACTCGAGCGGTCGGCGTCGCTCGGTGCCACGGTGATGGCGATGCGCCACCGCGAGCTGCCCGCCGAGGGCGTGCAGTTCCACCCCGAGTCGGTGCTGACCGGCGACGGGATCGGCATACTGCGCAACTTCCTGACGCGATGACCCCCAACCCGCTCATCACCGAGGCGATCGACCGTCTCTGCCGCAGCGAGGCGCTGAGCGCGCAGGAGACCACGGCCGTCCTGCGCGAGGTGATGGTCGGTCGAGCGTCCGACGTCCAGACGGCGGGCCTGCTGATCGCCTTTCGCACCAAGGGCGAGACCGTCGACGAGCTGGCCGGGATGGCGCGCGCGATGCGCGAGCTTGCCGTGCCGGTCAGGCCCGCCGCGACCGACCTCGTCGACACGGCCGGCACCGGGGGCGGGCGCCCGACGTTCAACGTTTCGACGACCGCCGCGCTGGTGGCCGCCGGCGCGGGCTGCCGCGTGGCCAAGCACGGCAACCGCTCGGCCACCGGGCGCTCGGGCTCGGCCGACGTGCTCGAGGCGCTGGGCGCACGGATCGACCTGTCCCCCGCGGCGGTCGCGGACTGCATCGACGATCCGGGCTTCGGTTTCATGTTCGCCCCCGACCACCACCCGGCGATGAAGCACGTCGTCCCCGTCCGCAGGGAGCTCGCCGTGCGCACGATCTTCAACTTCCTCGGTCCGCTTACCAACCCGGCCGGTGCGCGACGGCAGCTGATCGGCGTCTCGGACCGCCGTTTCCTCGACATCGTCGCGGCCGCGCTGGGCGAGCTCGGGTGCGACCACGGGCTCGTGGTCACCAGCGACGACGGGCTCGACGAGCTCAGCATCAGCGGTCCCACGCGCGTCGTCGAGCTGCGCGATGGAGGCATCACCGCGCACGAGGTCACCCCCGGGTCCGTCGGCCTGGAGGCCGCGCCGCCGGACGCCCTGGCGGCCGGGACCCCGGAGAAGAACGCGGGCATCGCTCGCAGCGTGCTCGCCGGTGACGGGGGACCGGAACGCGACGTGACCGTACTCAACGCCGGCGCGGCCATCTACGTCGGCGGCGCGGCGGGGTCGATCGAGGAGGGCGTGCGCGGCGCCGAGCGGGCGATCGACTCCGGCGCGGCGAGCGACGTGCTCGAGCGCTACCTGCGGCGCACGCGGGAGCTTGGGGGTGCCGCGTGAACGCCCGCCTGGAGGCGCTGGTCGAGTCGACGCGGGATGCGCTCGAGCGCCGCCGCGCGGCGGTCCCCGTGGCCGAGCTCGAGGCGGCGATCGGCGCCGTCTCCGGCGACGGCCGACCGTTCGCGGAGGCGCTCGCGCGGCCGGGGACCTCGCTGATCGCCGAGCACAAGCGCCGCTCGCCCTCGGCGGGTGCGATCGGCGCGGGCAGCTCGTGCGCCGAGGTCGTCCTCGCCTACGAGCGCGGGGGCTCGGCCGCGCTCTCGATCCTGACCGAGGAGGCGCACTTCGGCGGCTCGCTCGATGACCTGCGCGCCGCCCGTGCCGCGACCGACCTGCCGCTGCTGCGCAAGGACTTCACGGTCGACCCCTACATGCTGCTCGAGGCGAAGGCCGTGGGCGCCGACGCGGTTCTGCTCGTCGTCGGCGCGCTGAGCGAAGGCGAGCTGGCCGAGCTCGCGGCGGCGGCACGCGAGCTGGACCTCGACGCGATCGTCGAGATCTCGCGCGAGTCCGAGCTCGAGCACGCGCTCGCCGTCGACGCCGACGTGATCGGGATCAACAACCGCGATCTCGAGGACTTCTCCGTCGACACCGCCCGCACCTTCGACCTGCTCAGCGACGTGCCGGCCGGCAAGACGGTCGTCTCGGAGTCGGGCATCTTCGACCGCGACCAGATCGAGGAGCTCGAAGCCGTCGGCGTCGATGCGGTGCTCGTCGGCGAGGCGGTCATGGCCGCGACCGATCCCGAGCGTGCGGTGCGCGCGCTGGTGGGCCTCGACGAGCACGACACCATGGCCTGACGGGCGGGGCGGGCGAGCAGCCGCCGGCGGTTCCCTACCATCGAGCGCGATGGCGGCGGCGCCCGAACTCGACCCGCCCGCCGTAGCCGAGCTCGGCGGACGCCTGCGCGACAACGTCACGCGCGCGGTCAAGGCCCCCGAGCGCGTCGTGCGCGACGTGCTGGTGGCGCTGCTCGCCGAGGGCCACGTGCTGATCGAGGACAACCCGGGCGTCGGCAAGACGGCGCTCGCCCGTGCGCTCGCCCGCTCGATCGATGCCGAGTTCGCGCGCGTGCAGTGCACCGCCGACCTGCTGCCCGCCGATCTGGTCGGCACCAACATCTTCAACCAGCGCGAGGGCCGTTTCGAGTTCCGCCCCGGGCCCGTGTTCGCCAACGTCGTGCTCGTCGACGAGATCAACCGCGCCTCGCCCAAGACGCAGTCGGGGCTGCTCGAGTGCATGCAGGAGCGCCACGTCACCGTCGACAAGCACACCCACGACCTCGCGCGGCCGTTCGTGGTGCTGGCGACCCAGAATCCGATCGAGTACGAGGGCACCTACCCGCTGCCCGAGGCCCAGCTCGATCGCTTCATGGTCCGCGTCTCGCTCGGCTACCCCTCGATCGAGGACGAGAAGGACATGCTCGGCGACCATTCCGACCGCGACAAGGTCCAGGATCTAGAGCCGGTGACCGGCGTCGGCGAGCTGCTCGCCGCCCAGGCGGCCGTCGCGGCCGTCCACGGCAGCGAGGCGCTGCGGCGCTACGTCGTCTCCGTGCTCGCCGCGACGCGGGCCGACCCGCGCGTCGAGCTCGGCGCGAGCCCGCGCGCCGGCCTGATGCTCTTCCGTGCCGCCAAGGCGCTTGCCGCCCTCGAGGGCCGCGACCACGCGCTGCCCGACGACGTGCAGGCGCTCGCGCCCGCCGTGCTGCCTCACCGGCTGCTGCTCGCGCCCGAGGCGGCGGGTGACGACCGAGCCACCGTCGTGCGCGATGCCCTCGACCGCGTTCCGGCGCTGTGAGGGGCCGTTGGACCCTGAGCGGCGCCGCGCCGCCGCGCCCGTGAGCCGGGCTCCCGCGGCGGCCGTGCTCGGGGCGGCGATGCTCGCCGGCGGTCTCGTCTTCGACACCGACTCCCTCTTCGTCCCGGGCATCGCGCTGCTGGCGCTCGCGATCGGCTTTGGCGGTTGGGTCGCCCTCGCCGCGCGCGGCGCCGGGATCGTTCGCTCACCGGGTCCGCATACGGTCGTCGAAGGGCAGCCCTACCCCTTGCGGCTCGAGTTGCGCCCCGGCCTGCTGCCGCCACCGGGAGGCGAGCTGAACGATCCTCTGCTCGAGCGCCCCGTCCGCATCGGACCCGGTGCGGCCCGCCGGGTTCGGATCGACGTGCGCTTCGCGCGCCGCGGGCGCCGCCTGCTCGGCGCGGGGTCGCTGCGCGTCAGCGATCCGCTGCGCATCGCGGAGCGCGAGATCGCCGGAAGCGGCCCCGCCCATGAGCTGCTGGTGCTCCCGCGTACGGAGGAGGTCGTTGCCGCGCGGCCCGGCGGCGGCGCCGGGCCCGGCACCGGCGTCGACGGGTCTGGCGGGCGCTCGGCGCTGCTCGGGCGCGCCGACGGCTCGGCCGCGGAGCTCGACCTCGAGGGGCTGCGGCCCTACCGCGAAGGCGCCCCCGCGGCCCGGATCCACTGGCCGACGGTGGCACGCACGGGCGAGATGCTCGAGCGGCGGCTGACCGCCGACAGCGACTCGGCGCCGCTCGTGGTCATCGACGCCTCGCGGCCGCCGTCGGAGCAGGCGCTCGACGCGGCCGTGCGCGCGGCGGCTTCGCTGTGCCTGAACCTCGCGCGGCGCGGCGGGTGCGCACTGCTGCTGCCCGGCGATCGGCGGCCCCTGCGCCTCGCCGGCGATCTCGCCGCGTGGCCCGCGGCACACGCGCGTTTGGCGATCGCCGCCGCGATCGGGACGCGTCCCGCGCTCGCGGCGGCTCGCCGTGCGGGCGCGGTCATGTGGGTCAGCGCGCGGCCGGATCCGCCCCGCGACC
>JBPCPD010000156.1:0-3420 GCA_050999535.1 Thermoleophilaceae bacterium | reverse complement strand
GGCATGCCTGCGTAGTCGTGTCAGACACTGGCATGATCCTCCGACATGTCCTCCTTGAGCGATCCGACCTGGCCGCCTTCCGACGAGCTCTTGGCGTGGCGCCCGCCTGCGGAGCCGCCAGCTGACTCGGTGCTCAGTTCGAGCATCACCGGCGAAGGCGAAGACCTCCCGGATTGGGTCGCCGTGCCGGACAGTGCGAAACCCGATGAGTACGGCGAGATGCAGATTCCGGCCCATGCGCTGGCGCACATCGAGACCGACGCCGGCCGGCCTGGCGGTGGCGGGATTTCATCGATCTACGCCGTGCCGACACGCGACGGCGACCTCCGTATCGTCATCACGAACGACGACGAGATTCCCTTCACATCTCCGATCGACCGGCTTGCGGCTCTGCCGACGCTCGGTGAGCTGCTTCGCATCCTCGACGAAACCGAAGTCGACGGCGAGGTCTTCGGCCGCGAGCTCGACGGCGACGAGCCCGTCCACTGCGTCGAGGGCACTCCCGGCGCCGCGCTGATGCCCGACTTCCACCCGCGTGCGGGTGAGCACCTGATCCGCAAGCGCCGCTACAGCGCGTTCTTCATGACCGACCTCGACCTGCTGCTGCGCGGCCTCAACGTGCGCACCGTCGTCGTCTGCGGCTTCCTCACCGACGTCTGCGTCCACTACACCTGCGCCGACGCGCCACCAGCTCGACTACCGAGTCCAGCTGGTCCCCGAGGCCTGTGGCGGGTCGACCCCGGCGGCGTCGGAGGCGGTCTTCACCGCGGTGGAGCGCCTGCAGCACCGGGCGCTGGTGGGGCTCGCGGAGGCCTGCGGGGCACTAGCTCTAAGCGCTGCCCCTACCGCCTGAGTCCGACCAGCCGTCTACGGTACGGCCTCGCGAACGAGACCCGCTGTACCTGGGCTTAGTGTAGCTCCCGGTGCTACACTCACGGCCATGCCGAGCCCACACCGCCGCATTGGCCTCGTCGTCGACGAGGGCGTCGAGAGCGCCCTCACGATCTTCCGCCAAGCTTCGGAGACGGCGCCTGACGCGAGCCTGGTCCGCACCGCCGTGCTCGAAGGCGCGTTGATCGAGGCACTGATGACAGCGGCGCAACGCGGCGATGGAGATCAGGAGCAGGCCGCCGTTCTGGTCAAGAGACTGCGCGACCTGCTGCCCGCTCTAGGGCTCCCCGCCGTCGTGCGCGCCAACCTCGCCGGGCGGCTGGACCGTGCCGTCGATACTCGAACGAGTGAGCAGCGAAGACATCGGCAGCTCGAACTGATCGGATCCCTTAACCCCTACGGCACCGCGGCCCTGGATTACGCCGACAGCTTCGACGCCGATGACGTCCTGCCCCACTGACGTCGGTGCGGTGGATCGTCGACACCTCGGCCTGGGCTCGGCGAGATGACCCGGCGGTCAAGCAGCAGCTGAAGGCCCTGCTCAGCGAGGCCGAGGAGCTGGTTCTCTCCCCCGCCGTACTCCTCGAGCTTCTCCGGGGCCCCCAGGGCGAGCAGGTCGCCGAAGAGCGCGAATCGCTCACCGCTGCGATGACGACGCTTGCCGCCGACGCGAAGACCTTCGAGCTCGCCGCCGCCGCCATGGAACGACTCGCTCTCTATGCCCCGGAGGCGCACCGCCTCCCCGTCGCCGACCTCGTCACCGCCGCGCTGGCGCACCAGTACGAGTGCGGGGTGGCCCACGTTGATGGGGACTACGAGCAGATCGCCGAGCACGGCGGACTCACCTACCGGCACCGTAGGCTTGCTCTCGGCGCAGGGGGACGTCGGCAGCATCCGATCGCCGGCAGACAGCGCGCTCTCAAGAGAGAGCTCGCCCAGCTTCTGCACCAGATCCCCGCCAGGGACTCGGAGGCGCTCCTGGAACGCGTCGTGCAGGAAGTGCGCGACGCCGCAGCCTCTGCCTGAGGTAGCCGAGCGCCCCAGGGCGCGCCAACTCGCCGGGCGGCCGCGACGGTGATCGAGCGGCCGCCGAGCCCTAGTCGACGGCAGGCTGATCCTCGGAGAAGCCGGGCTGGTCCTCGTCCTCGACGTTGTCGCCGACGCCCGCGGGCTCGGACTCGGTCTCCGAGCCCGCCGGGTACTCCTCGCCCTGCTGCTCGTCGTCGAGGTCGCGGCCCTCGGCGGCTTCGATCGGCTCGTCGTTGCGCTCGTCCTCGTCCGGTTGCACGAAGGGGTGCTACCCAATCCGCCCGGTCGCCGAACTCGCTTTCGCGGCCCTCCCCACGCTCAGCCGCTGCCGACCAGCGCCCCCAGCCGTAACCCCAGCGCCTCGAGCGCGAGATCCTCGGTCACGTTGACGGTCAGCGCGAGGCGGGTCTGCTCGCAACGCTCGGCAGCGGTGCGCAGCCGGCGCGGGTCGACGCCCTCGCAGCGCTGCGCGAGCGCCTGCGCCCGGTCGCGGTCGAGCGCCGCCTCGGGAGCGCCCTCGGCGATGCAGACCAGGTCGCGGAAGCCGAGCGCCGCCAGCGTCAGGCCGAGGTCGAGCAGCTCGGTGCGCGCGCGGCGGCCGTCGCGCTTGGCGATCTCCTCGAAGCGCTTCTCGAGCGCGTTGCGCTCGCGCCCGCGCGGCTCGCTCGCGAGCCGCTGCTCGCGAGCCTCGGCGACCGCCGCCTCGGCCTGCTCGCGCCGCTCCTCGGCGCGGTCGAGCAGCGCGCGCCAGGGCTCGGGCTCGTCGGGCCCGCGCACGTCGTCGCCCAGCGCGGCAGCGACCATGCCATCGATGTCTCCCCGCAGCTGCTCGCCGGCGTCCGTGGCCAGCAACCGTGCGCGCTCGCCGTTGCTGAGCGCGAGCCGCGCGCACACGCCCGCTCGCGCGGCCGGCACGCCCTCGCGCTGCAGCGTCGCGGCGAGCTGCTCGGCGGGCAGCGGATCGAAGCGCACGGGCTGGCAGCGCGAGACGACCGTCGGCAGCACCTGGCCGAGCGCGTCGGTGAGCAGGATCAGGTGCACGAACGGGGGCGGCTCCTCGAGCGTCTTGAGCAGCCGGTTGGCGACCTCGTCGTTCATCGTGTCGACGCGCTCGAGCACGAACACCCTCCGCGCCGCCTCGAAGGGCGTGCGGGCGGCCGCGGCGACGACCGGCCCGTCGACGTCCTCGGTGCGCATCACGTGCGCGCCCGTCGGGCGGACCCAGGTGAGGTCGGGGTGGGCGCCGTGCTCGACCCGGCGACGCACGCTCTCGGGATCGTCCGAGCCGGCGGCGAGCAGCTCGACGGCGAAGGAGCGCGCGGCGGCGCGCTTGCCGACGCCGGCGGGCCCGTGGAAAAGGAACGAGTGAGAGGGGCGCCCCGCGAGCTCGGCCGCGAGCGCCACCCGCGCGCGCGGCTGATCCTCGGTGCCGCGAAGCGTGACGGCGGCGCTCACGAGGGCTGGCCCTCCCGGGGTCGGCCGGCTTGCGCGGCGCGCGCC